>NZ_JBFUDR010000355.1:0-5621 GCF_056404615.1 Massilia sp. P2_C2
CGCCGCCACGCTGCGGCGCGGCTTCCTGTTCGGAACCGGCCGGCGGCACCAGGTGGCGCTCGCCATTGCCGATCAGGTCGGCGCGCCCCATGCGCTTCAGGCCCTCGCGCAGCACGGGCCAGTTTTCCGGGTCGTAGTAGCGCAGGAAAGCCTTGTGCAATTTGCGCGTCTTGCCGCTCTTCGCCGTGATGACTTCTTCCGAATCCTCGGTGACCTTGTGCAGCGGATTTTTACCTGTGTGGTACATCGTCGTCGCCATGGCCATCGGCGTCGGCGTGAACGTCTGCACTTGGTCGAGGTGGAAATTGTTCTTCTTCAGCCAGAGGGCCAGGTTCAGCATGTCCTCGTCGGTCGAGCCCGGGTGCGCGGCGATGAAGTACGGGATCAGGTATTGCTTCTTGCCCGCTTCCTTCGAGTACTTGTCGAACAACGCCTTGAA
Source organism: Massilia sp. P2_C2 (assembly GCF_056404615.1). NCBI lineage: Bacteria > Pseudomonadati > Pseudomonadota > Betaproteobacteria > Burkholderiales > Oxalobacteraceae > Massilia > Massilia sp. P2_C2. The sequence continues at coordinate 440 of NZ_JBFUDR010000355.1, forward strand.
CTCGTCATACGTGCCGATGCCCGGCTTCATCATCTTCGACAGGGTGCCCTCTTCCGTGTGCTCCGGCGCGATCTTCAGCAGGCCGCCCACGTGGTGCGTGACGAGTTCCTTGACGTATTCCGGCGAGCGCACGGCGAGGTCGTAGCGCAGGCCCGAGCCGATCAGGATCTTCTTGATGCCCGGGATCGCGCGCGCCTTGCGGTACAGCGAGATCAGCTTGCTGTGGTCGGTGCCGAGATTGCTGCAGATGGTCGGGTAGACGCACGACAGGCGGCGGCAGGACTCTTCGATTTTCTTGTCCTTGCACGCCAGGCGGTACATGTTCGCCGTCGGGCCGCCCAGGTCCGTGATGGTGCCGGCAAAATTCTTCGTCGTGTCGCGGATCAGTTCGATCTCGCGCAGGATCGACGGTTCCGAGCGGCTCTGGATGATGCGGCCCTCGTGTTCCGTGATCGAGCAGAACGTGCAGCCGCCGAAGCAGCCGCGCATGATGTTCACGGAATAACGGATCATTTCCCACGCCGGGATATGCGCCTTGCCATAGCTCGGGTGCGGCGCGCGCGCGTACGACAGATCGTAGACGCCGTCCATCTCGTCCATCGCGAGCGGCAGCGGCGGCGGGTTCAGCCAGACGTCGCGGTCGCCGTGCTGCTGCACGAGTGCGCGCGCATTGCCCGGGTTCGATTCCAGGTGGAATACGCGCGACGCGTGCGCATACATCACCGGGTCTTCGCTGACGGTCTCGAACGACGGCAGGCGCACGACGGTCTTCTGCGCTTTCTCGCGCGCGGCCGCCTGGCGCTGTTCGCGCGTCATGATGACGATCGGCTTCACCTCCGGCTCGGGCGCGGCGTTGTCGAGCGCGCACTGCTTCGGGTCTTCCAGCGCCATCGCGTACGGGTTCGGTTGCGGGTCAATGCGGCCCGGCACATCCACGCGCGTGGAATTGTGCACCGTCCACTCGTCGTCCGGCAGCCAGCCGTGCGGCACGAGGAAGGCCGTGCCGCGCAGGTCGCGGATCGTCTTGATGTTCTCGCCTGCCGCGATGCGGCGGGTGACGTCGACGAGCGCGCGTTCGGCATTACCGAAGATCAGGAGATCGGCCTTCGATTCGAACAGCACCGAGCGGCGCACCTTGTCCGACCAGTAATCGAAGTGGGCGATGCGACGCAGCGACGCCTCGATCGACCCGGCGATGACGGGCACGCCCGGAAACGCTTCGCGCGCACGCTGGCAGTACACGGTCACGGCGCGGTCCGGACGTTTATTCGGCTCGCCGTTCGGCGTGTAGGCGTCGTCCGAGCGGATCTTGCGGTCGGCCGTGTAGCGGTTGACCATCGAGTCCATGTTGCCGGCGGTGATGCCCCAGTACAGGTTCGGCTTGCCGAGCGCGCGGAACGGTTCCACGGAGGTCCAGTCCGGCTGGCTGATGATGCCGACGCGATACCCCTGCGCTTCCAGCAGGCGGCCGACCAGGGCCATGCCGAAGCTCGGATGGTCGATGTAGGCGTCGCCCGTGATCAGGATGATGTCGCACGAATCCCAGCCCAGCTTGTCCATCTCGGCACGCGACATGGGCAGGAACGGGGCGGCGGGCGCGCGGCTGGAACGCTTGGGGACGTTCGCGAAAAGATTGGCAGGGGAGTTCATTGGCCGGCATTTTACCGGAAAACGCCATATTTATCTGCCGGCCTCACTAAAAATGGCTTAGTTTTCAATGGCTTGTCTCATCCACGGCAGAATGGGCGCATCAGATCCCCATGCTCGCCAGAATATTGCCGAGCTCGCGCAGCGCCGGTTCCAGATGCGGGTGGCGGATGGCGAACCGGGCCGTCAACTCCTGCGTGCGCGAGGCCAGGCCGTACGTGTTCGCGTCGGGATCCTGGGCCCGTTTGTCGAGCACATGCTTGATGTCGCCGTCGAGCTGGCGCAGCAGCATTTCCAGTTCGTCGTCGACTTCGCCCGTTTCCTCGAGGCTGCGGTGCAGGCTCTTGAGGTGCGCTTTCAGGGTATTTTCGTTTTCAGGCAGCATGGCTTTCTCACGTCATGATGTTGTGAGAAAGTTTATACCTGATGGGGAGGTTTTGGCGCGCGGTGGTGTTTACATGTGATAAAACGCCATTCCCGACGGAACGGGAACGGCATGTTCATGCGTTTAGAACTGTCTCGGTAGGCGCGAACTGGTAGGGTGGGCGGCCCTCCGCCTCCGCCCACGCGGACGTTTGCAATCCGCATACGGCACGCGTGGGGATGTTCATATCTCGGGCCGCTGGCCCGAGATCCCCCCTACTGGGATAGCGCTTTATTCGTCGGTCAGGCCACGACGCTCCAGCAGTGGCTCGATCTTCGCATCGCGACCGCGGAAGTTGCGGTACATCTCCATCGCGTCCATCGTGCCGCCGCGCGACAGCAGCATCTGGCGGAAGCGGTCGCCGTTCTTGCGCAGCAGGCCACCGTTTTCCTTGAACCACTCGACGGTATCGGCATCCAGTTTCTCGGCCCACAGGTAGCCGTAGTAGCCGGCCGAGTAGCCGCCCGAGAACACGTGCGAGAAATAGGTCGTGCGGTAGCGCGGCGGGACGAGCGGGAAGTCGACGCCGGCGTCAAGCAGCGCGCTCGCCTCGAAGCCCAGCACGTCGATCGGGATCTGGTCGGCGCCGAGCTGGTGCCATTTCTGGTCCAGGATCGAGGCCGCCAGGTACTCGGTCGTGCGATAGCCTTCGTTGAACCTGGACGATGCCTGCACCTTGTCCAGCAACTCCTTCGGCATCGGCGCGCCCGTCTGGTAGTGCCTGGCGTAGTTGGCCAGCACTTCCGGCCAGGTCGACCACATCTCGTTGACCTGCGACGGGAACTCGACGTAGTCGCGCGGCACGCGTGTGCCCGAGAAACGCGGATATTTCACGTTCGAGAACATACCGTGCAGCGCATGACCGAACTCGTGGAACATCGTACGCACTTCGTCATACGTCAGCAGGGTCGGCTCGCCGGCCGCCGGCTTCGGAATGTTCAGGTGGTTGGCGATCACTGGGCGCGTGCCCAGCAGCTTGTTCTGGCCGACATACGCATTCATCCACGCACCGCCGCGCTTGTTCGAGCGCGCATACGGATCGTGCAGGAAGATCGCCAGCTGCTTGCCGTCGGCATCGAACACGTCGAACATGCGCACGTCCGCGTTGTACACCGGCAGGTCATGGCGTTCCTTGAACGTGATGCCATATTCCTTGGTGGCGGCGAAGAAAACGCCGTTCAGCAGAACAGTGTTGTATTCGAAATAGGGGCGCAGCTGGTTCTCGTCGAACGCGTAGCGTGCCTGGCGCACCTTGTCGGTGTAATAGTTCCAGTCGTAAGCGGTCGCCTGGAACTTGCCGCCGTCGGCATCGATGACCTTCTGGATCTCTGCCGCTTCCTTCTTCGCGTTGCGCACGGCCGGCCTGGCAAACTCGGAAAGAAGATTGTTGACGGCATCCGTCGTCTTGGCGGTCTGGTCTTCCAGCATGTAGGCGGCGTGGCTCGGATAGCCCAGCAGCTTGGCGCGCTCGGCGCGTGCCCTGGCGAGGTCCAGCACGAGCTGGCGGTTGTCGTAGTCTCCGCCGTGCCTGCCGCGCGCGAGCGACAGGGCCAGCAGTTTTTCGCGCGTCGCGCGGTGGGTCAGCACGGACAGCGGCGCCTGCTGCGTCGTGTTCACGACCGGCACCTTGAACTTGCCGTCGAGGCCATCCTTCTTCGCCAGCGCGGCGGCGGCGTCGATCGCTTTCTCCGACATGCCAGCCAGTTCCTCGCGGGTGTCGACGACGAGTGCCGACGCATTCGCTTCCTTCAGCACGTTCTGGCTGAACTGGGTCTGCAGTGCGGCGATCTTGCCGTTATAGGCCTTCAGCGTTTCCTTGTCGGTCGCGGACAGCTGGGCGCCGGCGCGCACGAAATCAGTGTGATAACGCTCGAGCAGATAGGCCGATTCCGGATCGAGGTGCAGCCTGGCGCGCTTGTCGTACAGCGTCTGGATGCGCTTGAAGAGCTTCTCGTTCAGGCGGATCCTGTCGCTGTGCGCGGCCAGTTTCGGCGCGAGATCCTTGTCGAGCGCGTCGAGCGTCGGATTGGTATTGCAGCCGACCAGGTTGAAGAACGTGGTCGAGACGCGGTTCAGCAGCTGGCCCGAACGCTCCATCGCGACGATCGTGTTCTCGAACGTCGGCGCGGACCTGGTATTGGCGATGGCGTCGATTTCCAACGACTGTTGGCGCATGCCTTCTTCGAACGCCGGCGCGAAGTCCTCGTTCTTGATCTTGTCGAAGGCCGGATACTGGAACGGCAAGGTGCTCGGCTTGGCGAACGGGTTGGACGCGGGCAGCAGCGAAGCAGGGGCGGCGGCATGGGCCAGGTTGGCGAAGGCTGCGGTAACAGCGACGGCCAGGATGTGGGAACGGTTCATTCTTTTGGGCTCCGGAGGGTTGTCGGATCCGCCCATGCTTGTGACACGGGCCGATCTTTTTGCTACGCACAACCATCCGTGCGGGCACGGCGTCGAGAAACCGGCGGCGGACACTGAAGGGACACTGCTGGGCAACGCATCGGTCGTGGTCGGACACGGAATGGGAACCGCCGGGACGAACCCGGCGGCGAGTGCCCACGAAGCATAACAGGGATATTGCCGAATGTTACATATTTACGGCCGAAAAAAATGGTAAGCCCGGGCCTTCAGCCTTGTTGAGACTGTTCTTCCTGCTCGATTTCCTCGACAACCTTTTCCTCGATACGGCGGTCAGGAATCAGCCACAGGACGGCCACGGCCGCATACACGAGGAACCCCAGCCAGGCGCCAAACCAGGACAGCGCCACACCCACGAGATACAGGACACACGACATCTTGCCCTTGCGGTCTTCGCCGATTGCCTCGGCCAGCGTGGCATTCTTCGGATGATTGGCGGTCAGTCCGCGTGCCAGCAGCATGTAGGCGACGGAGCACATGAACAGGACAAAACCATACGTCGCCGTCGGCCCCGTCTCGAAATGGTTCTCGCCCATCCAGGCGGTGACGAACGGGATCAGCGAGAGCCAGAACAGCAGATGCAGGTTCGCCCACAGGACGCCGCCGCTGACTTCCTTCACGGCGTGCAGCATGTGGTGGTGGTTGTTCCAGTAGATGCCCACGTACACGAAGCTCAGTACGTAGCTCATGAAC
>NZ_JBFUDR010000356.1:0-5607 GCF_056404615.1 Massilia sp. P2_C2
TTCAGTTTAATTCCTGTTTTTGCCATCGGCTTTCGCCAACAGCAGATCGCTCACTCAAAATACTGACCGTCACTCATTGCTGAGCAACGTATTTCTTTTGCGTGAACATTTGATAATTTAAGCATTCAGCAGCCACTTACGCGACTGCTGGCACTTCATCAAACGCCCACACTTATCGACTGTTTATTGTTAAAGATCGGTATCCGGTACTGCCTTGCTGCGCTTGCGAATCGTTTTGTTCGTCAGCAGCAGAGAAGTGAGATTATGCAGTGTTTCGCTTAACTCGTCAACCCCTCGTCTTTTTCYGCAACACACTGAATCTTTCGATTTTTCRTGCGCCGCAGAAGCAGGACGCGAACTATAGCAAAAGCCGGTGCCAGTGCGCAAGCTCGACCTGTCGTATTCGCGCGTCTTTATTGGACCGCCCCCGGCGCCAGTTGTTTCAAGATCGTATAGGCCGCCTGGACGCGCGCGGCAATCGGGTAATTCTTATTGGCCAGCATGACGATCCCGATACGATCCTCTGGCGCGAACAGGACATAAGAACTGAAACCCCGCGTCGCCCCCGTCTTGTTGAATACCGTCCCACGCGGCGGCGCCTGGGGCGGTTCCAGCCGGGTGGCCGGATTCGGCTCGCCGCTCATCTTCGTGGAATTCCCCGCCAGCAAAACGCGCAACGACACAGGCGCGCGGTACTGCTCCCATCCGAGTCCCTGCACCGTGTCGCCGATGCGGAAGCGTCCCATGTGCGTACACGCCACGGCACGCCGCATCGGTTCCGCCAAACCACCCGCATCGATGTTCGCCTGGACAAAGCGGATCATGTCGGCAGCGCTCGATTTCACGCCATACGCTTCCGCATCGAACGGCCCCGGACTGACGTGCACGGGCTGGTTCGCCTTGTCATAGCCCCACGCATAATCGCCCATCGCGGCGGCCGGCACCCGGATATGGCTGTGCTTCAGGCCCAGCGCAGGGAACAGCCGGCCCTCGGCGAGATCGGCGAAACTGGCACCGAGCGCGAGCGCCGTCACGTGGCCGAACAGGCCGATGCTGGGATTCGAATACCTGCGCTGCGTGCCCGGCGCGGCATCGGGACGCCAGCCGCGGAAATAATCGACGCTCTGCGCGTCGCTCTCGACGTCGTCCGGGAACTGCAGCGGCAGGCTGCCGGCCGTGTACGTGCCCAGTTCGAGCACGGTGGCGCGATCGATCGCACTCCCCTTCAGCTGCGGCATGTATTTGCCGGGATGCTCGTCGAATGACAGCTTGCCGATACCCTGCGCGTAACAGCCCAGCGTGGCGGTCAGGGTCTTGCTGACGGAGCCCAGTTCGAACAACGTGTTCGCGGTAACCGGCACGTGGCCCTGTTTCGAAGCGACGCCGTAGTTAAAGAAGTAGACGTGACCATCGATGGTGACGGCGACCGCGATGCCCGGCACGTCGTGCTGCGCCATCAAAGGTTGGATCGCACGGTCGACGCTGGCGCGCACGTAGTCCGCATCCAGCGCATGCGCGGAAAACGGCAACAGGGACAGGCAGGCGGCGGCAATGGACTGGATGGACAAGGCATTCTCCGATACATGGTGACGTATCCAGTATAGGCAGACGACAACGATGCCGACAGCGCGACCATCCCGGCGAACCCGGCGTTCGTCACATGGCGGATTTCAGCGCGCCCAGGTAACGCTCGCTGACGGCCACCGTGGCGCCGCAGCGCAGCGTCAACCGGTAACTGCCGTCGCCCACCGTATCCAGCCGTGCGATCTCGCTACGCCGGACGATCGTGCCGCGGTGGACACGCAGGAAGTCCGCGGGCGCAAGCAGCATCTCGATGCGATTGAGCGTGATGCGATGCAGGACCGTGCGTCCCGCGAGATGCAGTTCGACGTAATTGCCGGCCGACTCGATCCACAGGATGTCCGCCACGAGGATCTGCTCGATGCGGCCAACGGAACGCACATTGATCCGCTCCAGGCGCGCGCCCGCGTCGACGTAGTCACGCAGCGCCGCGCCATACGCCTCGCGCTGGCGTTGTCCCAGCATGGCGCCGATGCGCTCGACGGTCTGCGCGAGCCGCGCATCGCTCAGGGGCTTGAGCAGGTAATCGAGCGCGTGCACCTCGAACGCGTCGATGGCGTGCTCGCTATAGGCCGTCACGAACACGATCAGCGGCGGCGCGCGCAGGCAGCTGATCTCGCGCGCGAGCACGAGGCCCGATTCGGCCGGCATCTGGATGTCGAGGAAGATGACGTCGACCTCCTGCGCGGCCAGTACCATGCGCGCGGCGGCCGTGCCGTCGCATTCGGCCACGAGCAGCCAGTCCGGATGCGCGCCGAGGGCCAGGCGCAGGTTGGCACGGCCGGGCGGCTCATCGTCGACGATCAGGTAGCGCACCGTCATCGTTCGTCCCGGTCCAGCGGCAAATGGACTTCGGCCACGAAGCAGCCGTCGCGCAAGCTGGTTTGCAGCGACGCGGTCGGATGCATGAGCCGCAACCGCTCGCGCGTGTTCGCGAGACCGAGGCCCGCGCCAGGATTCGGCGACGCATGCGCGCCGGCCGGATTCGTCACGCGGATCGTGAGCGCCGCATCATCCGCGGCGAACGACAGCTGGATGTCGCTCGGACCGTCGTGGCAATCGAGATCGTGGCGCAGCGCATTCTCGATCAGCGGCTGCAGCAGCAGCGGCGGACACTCGACGTCGTGCAGCATGCGCTCGTCGCCATCGATGCGAACCTGCAACCGTGCACCGTAGCGCAGGCGCTGCAGGCCCAGGTAGTCGCGCACGAACTGCAGCTCGGCGGCGACCGTGACCGTGTTGCGCGTGCTGGCCGACAGCGCGTAACGCAGCAGATCGCTCAGGCGGCCGATGCCACCGAGGGCAAGCGTGCGGTCGCCCTCGCGCACGAGGGCGCTGATCGCGTTCAGCGCATTGAACAGGAAGTGCGGCTCGAACTGTGCGCGCAGGGCCAGCATGCGCTGCTCTTCCAGCGCGAGCCGCAGGTTCAGCATGTCGGTCTGGCTGCGCTGCCAGGCCAGCTCGCGCTCGCGCGCCTGGCGCCAGTAGTGGATGGCGAGGATGGCGGCGAAGGTTCCCGTAGTCGAGAACCAGCCGACCAGCAGCATCTTCATCAGCAGTTGCCGCGCATCCTCCAGGCTCGCGATGTGCAGGTAGCCGCGCAGCCACGCCATATAGGTCCATTGCGCGGGCTGGAACACGAGCACGAGGCCGATGAACAGGACGAACACGTTGCGCGGGCGGGCGATCAGCGCAGGCCAGCGCGCCAGGACGAGACTCAGGCCGGCGCTCAGGACGATCAGCGGCACCGCATACTCGACGAACCATGTGACGAGCAGCGACGGATAGTGGCTGTCCACGCCGAGGCGCAGGTTGTCGCTATAGGTCTGCAGCGCGCCGAGGGCACTGATCGCGGTCCACAGCAGCACGACGGTGACGATGGTCCTGGCCGCAGGCGGCATCGCTGGAGGGAGAGTGGGCATGTCGGCGTGCTGCGTCATCGGAAAAGTATAGCAGCGGCCCCGCATGCCGGATGGATGTCGCCGGCAGCTTCGTCCCATCGCCGCGGCGTTTCGTCACGGAGCATACCGCCACGGCACGGGGCGGTTGCAGAATCGTCGACGGGTTACCGATTTTCCCTGACTCTTCTTTCAATCATGAACAAGACGATTTATCTCGCTGCCGCCCTCATGCTCGGCAGCGCCGCCACCTCCGCAATCGCCGGCCCGGCCGACTGGGTGGCCCCGCAGGAGCCGTTTGCGCTCTACGGCAATACCTATTACGTCGGCACGCGCGGCATCAGCGCCGTGCTGATCACGTCGCCGGCCGGTCACATCCTCGTCGACAGTGGTCCGCCCGCCGCGGCCGAACAGATCGCGGCCCATATCCGTACGCTCGGCTTCAAGGTCGAGGACATCCGCTACATCCTGAATGGCCACGAGCACTTCGACCATGCCGGCGGCATCGCGGCGCTGCAAAAGATGAGTGGTGCGGTGGTGCTGGGCAGCCCGGCATCCGTCAACGTATTGAGGACCGGGGAGCCGGACAAACGGGATGCGCAATATCCCTCGCTGGTCCGGATGACGCCCGTCGCCAACACGCGTGCCGTGCACGACGGTGACGTGGTGAAGCTCGGACCGCTCGCCGTCACCGCGCACTTCACACCCGGTCACACGTTGGGCGCCACGAGTTGGACGTGGCTGTCGAGCGAGGACGGCAAGGCCCTGCACATGGTGTATGCGGACAGCCTGAATGCGCTGGCGGCGGACGGGCGCAGCTTCAGCAGGAATCCGCTGTATCCGAATGCGCGGGCAGACATCGAACGGTCGATCACCGCCGTCGAAGAGCTGGACTGCGACGTGCTCGTGAGCGCGCATCCGGAGTTCAGCGATCTGTGGGAACGGATGGCGAAGCAGGCGACACGTGGTCACGCGGCCTTCATCGATCCGACCGCGTGCCGCACCTACGCGGAACAGGCGCGAACGACGCTGGCGAAAACGCTGGCGGCGGAGGCGCGGCCATGACGTCGCTGCGCAAGCTCGCCGTGCTGTGCTGCCTGGCGTCCGGACTGGCGACGGCATCGCCGTATGTGCTCGACGATACGGAAGTCCAGGACGTGCATGCGCGCGCACTGAATCGCGACTACCAGGTATTCGTCGCACTGCCTGATTCGTATCGCTCGTCGAACCGGCGCTACCCGGTGCTGTTCGTCACCGATGCGAATTACGCGTTCCCGGTCGCACGCGGCATCGCCCAGCGGTTGGCCAGGCATGCGGGCATGGAAGAAGCGATCGTCGTCGGCCTGTCATATGCCAAAGGCGACAGCCCGGTGTTCAGCCGCCGCCGCGACTACACGCCGACCGTGCCACGTTCTCAGGATTACACGTCCGACGTGCCGGGACGCGCGCCGGCGTTCGGCGAGGCGCAGGCCTATGGCCGCTTCATCGCGGCCGACGTTTTTCCCATGATCGCCGCGCGCTACCGGGCCGACATGAACCGCAAGATCTTTGTCGGGCATTCCTATGGCAGCCTGCTCGGGCTGCAAATGCTGCTGAGTGAGCCCGGCACGTTCGACCATTACATCCTCGGCAGCCCGTCGCTGTGGTTCGACCGCGGCGTGATGTTCGATCGTGAAAAAGAGTACGCCAAAGGGCACAGGGACATGGCCGCCTCGGTATTTTTCGGTATCGGCGGACGGGAGACGCTGGCCCCGACCCRCAAACGTTCGCGCACGGAAGAGAATGCGGATATGGTCGCGGATTTATGCGACTTCGATGCGGCGCTCAAGACGCACCGTTATCCGAACCTGAAAATGAAGCTTGAGGTGTTTGCTGACGAGGATCACGCCAGCGTGTTTCCGCTGGTGCTGACCCATGGGTTGCGTGGGTATCTGAAAAAGCTACGCTGAAAAGCAAAAAGCCCGCTCAATCGATATTGAGCGGGCTGTTGCGTATAACTAGCCTGACGATAACCTACTTTCACACTGGTTGCAGCACTATCATCGGCGCAAAGTCGTTTCACGGTCCTGTTCGGGATGGGAAGGGGTGGTACCGACCTGCTATGGTCATCAGGCATGACTTGTACGGG
>NZ_JBFUDR010000357.1:0-5552 GCF_056404615.1 Massilia sp. P2_C2
GAACTGGGTGTTGCGCGATGCGGTTTGACGCAGATTTTGCATGTCGAATTCCTCGTAAGCAGATTCCTATCAGCAGTTAATTCCTGCTGGAAAGTTGCAGAATACGAGGTTTAAGCTCGACCGCTTGTAACGAATTGTAACAAAAAATAGCAAACAAGCAATCGTGAAAAGGCGTTAATTGCTATTACTTTTAGTATTTTTTGCTAGAGCTGAGGGAAATTTACTGATGAGTTTTTCTAGCATTGACTGCAAGAAATGTTGGACTGAGTCCAGATTTTTTACCGCTTTTCCCTATGGAATGTAATTCTTGGTGAAAAAAATGGCCGTAGAGACAAAATAACAATAGCCGTGGCCGTCCGGGAAAGGTTGCATTCGCGGTTTTGGCTGAAATTACCCCAAAAAAATTTTCTGAAATCAAGCCACTGTTGCGTATAAGCCGCATTTTTTTTGGTGAAAAATTGTGTCGCTGTTCAGCACACATCGAGAATTTACAGAAAAAGTTCAGTCGTGGAAACTTTTTTTAGCAAAACCGTTGTTTTCGCGGTAATTACGAGCAACTCATTCTGGAATTGGACGTCCGACGTCGTGTTTGCGGTGGTGACCGGTCATCGACTCTTGGTCAATATGGACGTGCCGTGCGGCGCGGTCCAGCGTGGTACCGGGTTGAGAGTCGGTTACCGGGACAATACGACTGCAGGCCCGCAAACATGGCCATCTTCTTTCGTCCCAGAAAATGTCGCTTGTGACAATGCATGCATTTTTGGCGGACGACGGCGAGCTATGATGGTATTGGCAAATTCGCCAGCCCCAAGAGAATCCATATGCGTCACACCTTCACACAATGGGTCCTGATGGTCTTGATCCTCACCGCTGGGCTGTGGCAGGCGGCACAGGCGGCATCGCCGTTCGCGCGGGAAGTGCCAACCACCTATGCCAGGTTTGAAAAGGGGGCGGGCAGCTTGACCCTGGTCGTGGCGGAACTGGTCTCCACCGATTACCTGAAGGGCTACGATTGCCCCAAACCGAAGACCAACGCCGATGGCAGCGTCACCGAGGTGGTGCTCTGCCTGAACCCGCCGCCATTCTGGTTCAAGGCGCGCGTACTGCAGCACGTGGCCGGCGCGGAAATCGGCGACGAGTTTTACGCGGTGACGGGCAGCCATTGGGGCGCGATGAAAGTTGGCGCCGCCGAACCCGCCAAGCTGATGCTGCTCAATTCGAATGGCACGGCGTTGGAAATGGTGCGCTATGCGTACTGGCCCGTTGCCAAAAGCCGGGACGGACAATATCACCTGGCCGTCCAAAGTGGCGCGATTCCCTGGCTGCCTTGCTGGACTGCTTCCCTGATGCAGGAAATCGACGATCGCGAATTCGCCGTCGACCTGGCGATCACCCGCGAGGAGTACGACAGCCGTTGGGCGGAAGAATCTGCAGACTACTACCGCGTCACCGCGGACAGCGTGCGACCGCGTTACGCGATCCCTGTCGCGCGCTTGCAGCAGGGCTTCAAGGATGTGCCGCTGGCGGCTGCCGATTTTTCCTGCAGGCGTCCAATTCCGGCACCTTGACGGCGTAAACGGAAAATGCCGCTCAGGCTGGACTGAACGGCATGCGCGCGGAACGCGGCCTGTTTGGTGACGGCGGGAGGAACCCGGCGATCACGCTGACGTTACTTGGCCGTGTTCGAGTAGCTGCACGACTTGACCTGGCGGTAGGCCGGATCGCCGCCGAACGCGGCATTCGTGCAGGCAATCGAACCGGTGACGGTCTTGGTGGCGTACGCACCGTTGGCGCCATAACGGACCTGGCGCGTGCCCGTGAACGAGCAGGTACCGCCTTCGGCCGCGCACGACGTCCAGCCCGAATCGGCCGCAGCCGGTGCCGCCGTCACGGTGCTGGCCGTCGTGGTGACGGTATTGCTCGAGTAGCTGCAGGTCTTCAGCAGGCCGTGCGCCGGATCGCCGAACGCGGTATTCGAGCAGACGACGGAACCGGTGAAGATTTTCGTCGCATACGAACCGTTGGCGCCGTAGCGCACTTCGCGGGTGCCGCTGAACGTGCAGGTACCGCCTTCGCCGGCACAGGCGATCCACGTCGGCGTGCTCGAGGTCGGGGTCGAGGTCGGCGCGGCCGAGGTTGCGCTGGAGTAGCTGCAGGTCTTGGCGACACCGCGGTTCGGATCGCCGAACACGGCCGTCGTGCACGGGGTCGAGCCGGTGATCACTTTCGACGTATAGATACCGTTCGCGCCGAAGCGGACTTCACGGGTACCGCTGAACGTGCAGGTACCGCCTTCGCTGGCGCAGGTCGTCCAGGTGACGGCCGCCGCGCTCGCATCCGCGCCCGTCGCCTCGTATGCGCCGATGTCGAGCACACCGACGACCGGGCGCGCTTCGCCCGAGGCGGTCGCTTTATATTGCGCGACCGGCGCCAGCGACACGCCCTTGGCGGACGTGCCCGGATCCGTACCGGCATTGATCACCAGGGCGCTGGCGGTCGGATGCAGGTCCCAGGCGGCACGATTGACGAAGCCCGGCGCCACGGCACGGTAGTTCGTCTTCTGGATGGCGCTGACTTGCGTCGTGAGGATGCCGATGCCACCGAAGATATTGTTCTGGATTAGGGCCGGAGTCGTGACCTTGCCGCTGACGAACAGGAACGTGCCGTCGCCGTAGTCGTTCAGGAACGTATTGTTGACGACGTACAGGTCGTCGCCGATATTGGTCGCGCCTTCCTCGCCATAGGCCACCATGGTCGGGTTCTGGTTGGCGGCCGGCTGTTCGATGATGTTGCCGATSAYGTARGACGTMCCGGCGTTCGGCAGGTCGATCTCGTAMGACGGYTKGCCGGCGGCGGTGCTGCYCGTCTGGCCCGSSGCCRKGCTCGAGAAGCGGCTGTACGCGATCATGTTGGTGTYSGCGCGCGAYTTCAGGTTGTGGCCGAYGTTSGCRTCGTGCGAGWAGCTGTAGCGGAASGTCAGGCTCTTCACGTGGCCGATGTACAGGTTGTGCGWCTGGCCKTCGCCRSSGCCRTTGTGGCCGAATTCGCTGTACTCGATCAGGATGTCRCTGTTCGTGTTGGCGTTGGCSAGGATACCGTTYTSGTTRTCGTGRATGAACGARTTRCGCAGCGTGAAATTCGTACCCTGCAGGCGGAAGGCGGCACCGTTCCCGTCCATGACCTTGGCGCCATACATCTCGACGTTGTCGACGACGAKGTTGTTGCCGTYGACRACCCAGRTRCCYTTGYCKGCGGCGTTCWTGCCGGCSGCRTCGATCTTCGGRCGGCCGTTGACGCCGCGGATGGTCAGGTTATTGCGGTAGATACTGCAGACGTCGCCGCTRTASGTGGTGYYGCCGGTGATTTCGATGACGTCGCCATCCTTGGCCACGGCAATGGCCGCGCASGGYTTSGCATARGTCTTGCCCGGGCCGACCGACAGMGTGGCCGCRGARGCGCTGGTMACACCTGCGAAYGCCACCAGRAGGGCGGCAACCAGGCGCGGAGAGTGGGTACGCAAAGTGTGCATGAAAGTCCTCGTAAAGTTTCCGTGTGGGAAGTAGTTCCCTTGGGCAAGACGAAGAATACGAGGTTTCCGGACTGCACTTTGTAACGGCATGTAACAGAGCTTGTTCAATTAAAAAGATCTGGAACAAGAGGATTGACGTAGTGTTCAGGATTCTCCATAACGAAAATTTCACGTTCGTGACTTTTTAAAAATTTCGTTCAGGCCTATTACGTTTGTGTTTCCTCAACACAACTTTAATTCTCCCTATGAAGCGAGGACTTTTATGACAGAAAGTCAATCATGAGATTTAGGTAAGAGGCCGTAGCGTTTATGCATGTTTTTGCTGGCGTCAGTTTTTTGACGAAGATCAGCAGAAAAATTAGCTTGCGAGCGCGAAATGTTGCGTACGGGCGTCACTAACGCAGGAGGAGGGGAGCGGAAGAAATAGAAGGCGCCACGGCGGCGCTCACCGCCGTGTGCCTGAGATTGCTAAACGTGTCTCAGCGGCCGCCAGAGGCCGGCGCGCGAACCTTGTATGCGGCCGCTTTTTCCTCGACGCCGGCCGACCAGGGATCCGTCGCCGGACCTGCCTTCAGGACCGTCTCGTTGACGAGGGGCCGCTGCGAGAAACCGGCGCGGTCGATGAAGCCCGGTTTCTCCATGCGATGATTGTCTTTTTGGGTGGCACTGGCCTGGCTGGTGAGCGTACCGGGGCCGCCAAAAACATTGTTTTGAATCAGGGCCGGTGTCGACACCTTGCCGCTGACGAATACGAACATGCCGCTCGTAAAATCGTTCAGGAAGGTGTTATTGATGACATATAAATCCTGGCCCGGATTCGTCGCGCCTTCTTCGCCGTAGGCCAGCAGGGTCGTGTTGTCGTTGATGGCCGGCTGTTCGATCACGTTGCCGATGACGTAGGACGTGCCGGCGCTCGGCAGGTCGATCTCGTACGAGGGTTTCCCGCTGGCCGTGCTGCCGGTTTTGCCGGGTGGCGTGCTCGAGAAGCGGTTGTACGCGATCATGTTGAACATCGCACGCGACTTGAGGTTATGGCCGATGACCGCGTCGTGAGAATAGTTGTAGCGGAACGTCAGGCTTTTGGCATTGCCGATGTAGAGGTTGTGCGTCTGGCCGTCGCCATGGCCGTTGTGACCGAACTCGCTGTGCTCGATCACGATATTGCTGTTGCGGTTGACGCCGCTCAGGATGCCGTTTTCGTTATCGTGCAGGAACGCCTGGCGCAGCGTGAAATTCGTGCCTTCCAGGCGCAGCGCCGCGCCATTCCCGTCCCGGACTTTGGCGTTCAGCATCTCGACGTTCTCGACCGTGATGTTGTTGCCGGTGACGACCCAGATACCCTTCCCGCCGAAATCGCGCCCGGCGGCGTCGATGATCGGGCGCCCCTGCACGCCGCGGATGGTCAGGTTGTTGCGCGCGATGGCGCAGACGTCGCCGCTGTAGGTCCAGTCGCCGACGATCTCGATGGTGTCGCCATCCCTGGCGGCGACAAAGGCGGCGCAGGGTGACACATAGGTCTTGCCCGGTCCCACCGACAAGGTGGCGGCGCCCGCCTGGCCGACCGCGGCCAGCAGCACCGATGCGAGGGGCAGGCCGGCTGCCAACAAGACCGGCTTGCGCATGACAGGGGTGGTCAACATCACGGAGACGGTTCGTTCGGCTTATTTCGCCGCCGCGACCATGTAGTCCACGGCCGCTTTCACATCGGCATCGGGTGCCGTGGAGCCGCCCTTCGGCGGCATCATGCCGGCCTTGCCCTGGAAGCCTTTGATGGCATGCTCGTACAGCGTATTGGTGCCCTGGGCGATACGTGGCGCCCACGCGGCCTTGTCGCCGAACTTGGGCGCGCCCGCGATGCCGGCGGTGTGGCAGGCCGTGCAGGCCGAATTGAACAAGGCCTTGCCGGCGTCGTTATTGCCGGCCACGGCCGGCGTCGCGATGGCGCCTGCGACGGGCGGCGTGCCCGGCGTCGCTGCCGGGGTGGCCGGCGCCGGTGCGGCGGCCGTTGCCGGTGCTGCCGCGC
>NZ_JBFUDR010000358.1:0-5513 GCF_056404615.1 Massilia sp. P2_C2
GCGTAACGCCAACGTGTCGCAAACGTCACGCGTGGGCACGTTTCATTTGAGGCCCCCGGCCTCAAATGCCCACCCTACCAAGCGTCACGATGTTGCTGGAACCGGTAGACTTCCGCCGGTATCCCGCGCTTAATATTGCTTAAATACAGTATAACTACCGTACTGTCGACTGACGGCAGCCGGAGTATAGTGTTGACCGACCAAACGGACTCTAGTGTGAAAACGCATCAATCCGACCCTGCCAACCGAGCCCGCCTTCGCTGGCGTGCCCGCCGCGGCCTGCTCGAGAACGACCTGATCCTCACGCGCTTCCTGGATGCGCATGAAGAAGAATTGACGGACGAGGAAGTCGATGCGCTGACCCGTTTGCTGGACCTGGCGGACAATCCACTGATGGACCTGCTGCTGGGTCGCGCCGAGCCCGAAGGCGAGGTCGACCTGCCGCATGTGCGCGCCCTGGTGGCGCGGCTGCGGCAAGCCTGAGGCGTTCGCCGTCCCGGACGCCGGTAACGAAACCGGACGATTTCGTTTTTATCTTGTACCCACCTCCCACAGAAGGAAGTGTCATGAACATCTCTGATACCAAAGCCACCCTGTCGTTCTCGGACGGCAGCCCGTCGGTAGACATGCCGATCTACAAAGGCACGATCGGCCCGGACGTCATCGACATCCGCAAGCTGTACGGCCAGACCGGCAAGTTCACCTATGACCCTGGCTTCATGTCGACCGCGGCCTGCCAGTCGGCCATCACCTACATCGATGGCGACAAGGGCGAGCTGCTGTACCGCGGCTACCCGATCGAGCAGCTGGCGGTCAACTGCGACTTCCTGGAGACCTGCTACCTGCTGCTGAACGGCGAACTGCCGAACGCCGCCGAGAAGGAAAAATTCGTCGACACCGTGACCAAGCACACGATGGTCCACGAGCAGATGCAATTCTTCTTCCGTGGCTTCCGCCGCGACGCGCACCCGATGTCGGTGCTGGTGGGTACGGTCGGCGCGCTGGCGTCGTTCTACCACGACTCGCTGGACATCAACGACGCCAAGCAGCGCGAGATCTCGGCAATCCGCCTGATCGCCAAGCTGCCGACCCTCGTCGCGATGGCCTATAAATACTCGATCGGCCAGCCGTTCGTGTACCCACGCAATGACCTGTCGTACAGCGCGAACTTCATGCGCATGATGTTCGGCAACCCGTGCGAAGAGTACAAGGTCAACGACGTCCTCGTCCGCGCCCTGGACCGCATCCTGATCCTGCACGCCGACCACGAGCAGAACGCATCGACCTCGACCGTCCGCCTGGCCGGTTCGTCGGGCGCCAATCCGTTCGCGTGTATCGCAGCCGGTATCGCTTGCCTGTGGGGCCCGGCGCACGGCGGCGCGAACGAAGCCGCACTGAACATGCTGAAGGAAATCGGCAGCGTCGAGAACATCCCGGGCTTCATCGAAAAGGTCAAGGACAAGAACTCGGGCGTGAAGCTGATGGGCTTCGGTCACCGCGTGTACAAGAACTTCGACCCGCGCGCCAAACTGATGCGCGAAACCTGCCACGAAGTGCTGAACGAGCTGGGCCTGCAGGACGACCCGCTGTTCAAGCTGGCAATGGAACTGGAAAAGATCGCCCTGAACGACGAATACTTCGTGTCGCGCAAGCTGTACCCGAACGTCGATTTCTACTCGGGCATCGTGCAGTCGGCGCTGGGCATCCCGGTCTCGCTGTTCACCGGTATCTTCGCGATGGCCCGTACCATCGGCTGGATCGCCCAGTGGAACGAGATGATCGCCGATCCGGAACAGAAGATTGGCCGTCCGCGCCAGCTGTTCGTCGGTTCGACCGTTCGCGACGTGCCGACCATCGACAAGCGCTGATCGGTTCGTGCCGTGATGAAAAAGCGAGCCTGCGGGCTCGCTTTTTTTCGATCCGTCGAAAATGCGTTTCGTTCATACAAGCGCTGGTTGAACGCGTGGGCACGTGGTGCCCGCCCTACGAAAACGGCCGCGGGATCGCTCCGGCGGCCGTTGTGCATTTGATTAACGTTTGAAATCAAACGGCGTAGTACGCCTCGACCGTGCCTTTCAGCTTGATCAGCATCGGCCGGCCCTTGCGGTCCACGACCTTGCCGGCGGCGACCTTGATCCAGCCTTCGCTGATGCAGTATTCCTCGACGTCGGTGCGGTCCTTGCCGTTGAAACGGATGCCGACCGGGTGCTTGAAGACCTCCGCGTTGTGGTGCGGGCTCTTCGGGTCGATGGACAGGTGGTCGGGGAGGGGTGGGAGTTGGGTAATGTCGTTCATGACCCGGATTATCCATCATTCCGCGTGCGTACGCGAGCGCGGGATGATCGCGATCATTGCCGACCATGTCACATTTCGATATGCTGGCCTGTCTGCCAACTCGATCGTCACGCCATGGCCAAGATTTCCGGAAACATCTACCGGATTCCCCGACGGTTCAACTGGCCGTTCGTGATCGGCGGTTTCGCGTTTCTTTCTCTCGCGATCATGCTGTGGCGCTGGGGCGGCACCGTCGAGGATTCGCTCGCGTATTTCGATACGGCCCGCTGGGTACGCGGCGAGGTTTCCTTGCATGAACTGCGTGCCCCGTTCCCCTACCGGCTCGCAGTTCCCGCGCTGGCGGCCATCCTGCCCGGCGACATCCACAATACGTTCGCGGCGCTGAACTGGCTCTTCGTCACGGCCACGGCATGCCTGGCGACGGCGACCGCGCGGCGCATGGGCTTCGGTACCCGGCGCGCGCTGGCGGCCGGGCTGCTCGTCGTGCTGTCGCTGCCGACGTTCTGGTATGCGCCCTACCTGCTTGTCGATCCGGGCGCCATCTGCATGCGCATGCTGTTCGTGTTCGCCGTGCTGACGGGGCGGGTGCGGCTCGCGCTGGCGGCCGGCTTCGCCGCGACGGCGATCCGCGAGGAAAACATCCTGCTGCTGGGCTGGTTGCTGGGCTGGCTGCTCCTCACGCGCCGGGCCGGCGTCGCGCAATGCCTGGCCGCACTGGCCGCCGCCGCGGGCTGGCTCGTCGCCGTACGCTGGTGGATCGTCCCAGGCCTGCCGCAGGATGTGTGGATGCCCAACCTCGATACCGTGCGCGCCCTGCTGGCCGATACGCGCGGCCTGCTGTCGCTCGTCGGCTGCTCCGCCGTCGTGGTGCCGCTGGCGCTGGTCGGCATGTGGCGCGCGCCGGCGCGTCTCGCCCCGTTGAAGAGCCTGCTCATACTGATGGTCTTGCCGCAGCTGTGGGCAGCCTTGAGCGTGCGCATCGAGGGCCGCATCGTCTGGAGCCTGTATCCGTTCCTGATCCCGTTCGCAGTCGCGCTGGGCCTGCCGCGCCGTTCCGAGACGGTGCCCGACGTGCGTCCGCTGCGGACGTCGCGTCGCGCTTGAGCCGTTATTGGCATTTACCCCTGACCTTGGCCACGGCGACGAAAGGCAGGGCCAGCAGCCCGCCGAGCCGGAACGGACCGATGCCGGTGGGTTGGCGCTTCAACCCATCCGCATGAAGGCAATCCGGCACGGTGGCCTCGTCGACCTGGCGCGCGAAGATGTTGTAACGGTTCGCGCGCAGCGTGTCCGCCTCGTGCAGGCGCGGGTTGTCCGGTTTTTCGTCCAGCGTCTCCCGGATCGCCTTGCGGATGGCTTCCTCGTCCGGGCGCCGGGCAAGCGGCGGCGCCAGGTCCGCGGCGTACGCGCCATGGATAACGCTGATCAACAGGGCGGCGATGACGAGTGTTCTCATGGTCGTGCGCGTCGTGGCAGTTCGACCAATGTACACGAGTCGGGATCGTGTTGTTGAACATGCACATTTCGTTACACAATGCGCTTTCCACCCCAACCAGGAATCAAGCATGAAATCGCTCATTCTCGCGTGCTGCCTGTTCTTCACGGGTCTTGCACACGCCGCCGGCATCGACCCGGTCCTCGCGCAGCAGGTGAATCTGTTCATGGACGGTTGGCACGACGACGCCGCCCATGCGCGCATGCGCTACTTCGACAAGATGGCCCCCGACGGCGTTTATATCGGCACCGACCGCAACGAGTTGTGGCAGCGCGACGCCTTCCGCGAATGGGGCCGCAAATACTTCGAGGGCAAGCAGGCGGCCTGGGTATTTCATCCGACCCGGCGTAACCTGTACGCGACGCCGGACGGCTCGCTGATCTGGTTCGACGAGCTGCTGGACACGCAAAACATGGGCCATTGCATGGCCAGCGGCGTGATCCGCAAGACGGTGGCCGGCTTCGAGATCGTGCATTACCAGCTGTCGCTGGCCGTGCCGAACGAGGTCGCGAAACAGGTGATCGGCCTCGTCAATGCGGCCGAGGCGGCACCGGCGGCAGCGCCAGCACCAGCACCGGCAGCAGCACCGGCACCGGCACCAGCACCAGCGGCCACACCGGCACCGGCCCCGGTCCCGGCATCAAAATAATTCGAGGTTCTGCTGCCCCGGCGGCGCCTTCGCCACCGGCGTCTTCGGAGCCGCCCACGCCTTCATCGCCTCGGCAGGATAGGGGCGCAAGAAGCTGCGCGCCAGTTCCGGATCGCGGCAGTGCAGCCAGGCGTCGACGTCCTGCGGCGGCAGCACGACGAGCGCGCGCTTTTCGTCGTCCGGCTTGTGGAAGCGCCGCATCAGCGGGTGCTCGTCGGCATTGATCGTGATCTGCGTGAACGAGGCTGCGATGGCGCCGTCGGCCTCGGACCACTCGCGCCACAGGCCCGCCACGAAGAACACGCTGTCGTCGCGCATGCCGATGCCGAAGCGCTCGGCGCGGCCGCTCTCGTAGCAGGGCTCGTAAAAACAGGTCATCGGCACGGCGCACAGCTGGGCGCGGCGCCACGCCGGCGCGAACGAGCGCTTTTCGCCGAGGGATTCGGCGCGCGCGTTCATCGTGTCGAACGGTTTCACACCGGCCGGGATGTGGCGGCGCGGCACCATGCCGTAGCTGGCCAGCTGCAGCATACGTTCGTCCCCGGCGCCCGCACGTACGATCGGCGCGGTGTAATCCTTCCACGTCTCGGTGGGCCAGTCCCAGTCGCGGTACAGGTCGACGAGGGTGCCCAGCACCATGTCGAGTTGTTCGGGCAGCGGAGGGCGGTAGTTGACGCACATGGCGGTAGCGAAAAGGATAGTACGGATCGCCAAGTTTGACACAAAATGCGTCCGTCAGCGGGCGCTGCGGCGCCGCCACCACACGGCCAGCCCGGTCAGCATGAACGCGGCCGGCGCCAGGCCCGCGACGGTGATGAGCAGCCGCCCCGCGCTGCCGAATGCCTCGCCCGTATGCAGCGGGAATTGCCAGTCGAGGAAGCGGTCGCCGGCCGGCGCGCGCAGCGGATCGCGCACGCGCAGGAGGCGGCCTGTCGCCGCGTCGACCGTGACGCGGGTATTGCCGTCGCCCTCGCGGACTTCGCCGGGCTGGCGCAGCCGGATCTCGTACGGCAGCCCGGCCTGCGCGGGCAGGCCCACGCGCGACACGCGCGCGGCCGGGAAGGCATCCAGGGC
>NZ_JBFUDR010000359.1:0-5505 GCF_056404615.1 Massilia sp. P2_C2
AAATCTGCGGCCGCTCGCGACGGTTTTTCGAGGTGTTCTTAAAGTAGAAAAAGACATGGCAACACTGGACAGAATCGGCAAGTATCGCATCGACGGCGTGCTGGGCAGCGGCGCGATGGGCGTCGTCTACAAGGCGTACGACGCCGACATCGCGCGCATCGTCGCCCTGAAGACGATCCGGCACGAACTGCTGGACGGCATGCAGGAAGCGGACATCGTCGCGCGCTTCCGCAACGAGGCGCAGGCGTCGGGGCGCCTCGTGCACCCCAATATCGTCGCCGTGTACGACTTCGGCACGTACAACAACACGACGTACATCGCGATGGAATACGTCGATGGCACGCCGCTGAACACGTTCCTCGTCAAGGACGTGCCGATGGACCTCGCGGCCAGCATCACCTGCATCACGCAGCTGCTGCGCGCGCTCGACTACGCGCATGCCCGCGGCGTGGTCCACCGCGACATCAAGCCGGCCAACATCCTCATCACGGGCGATGCCCAGGTCAAGATCACCGACTTCGGCATCGCCAAGATCGAGTCGTCCACCCTGACGCAGGTGGGCGCCGTGATCGGCACGCCCAGCTACATGTCGCCCGAACAGTTCAAAGGCGAGCCGGTGGACGGCCGCTCCGACCTGTTCGCCGTCGGCATCATGCTGTACCAGATGCTGACGGGCGTGCGTCCGTTCAGCGGGCCGGCGTCGACCGTCATGCACCAGATCATCCACGAGAATCCGCCGCGCCCCAGCGAGCGCCAGCCTGGGCTGAATCCGGCCTTCGACACGGTGGTGGCCAAGGCCATGGCCAAGCGCGTCGAGGACCGCTATCCAGGTGCGCAGGCGTTCCTGGATGCGCTGAACGCCGCCTACATGCAGCAGACCGGCGGCGTGCCCCTGACCGACGAGGACAATGAACGGACCGTGCTCGCGTTCCAGCGGCCGGAGTCGCCCGAGCCGGCGCGGCCCGCGAACCCGGCGGGCACGTCGCAGCACGGCAGCCAGGCCGCAGGCACGGGAAGCGCGTCGAGCCTCACCGCCGCGCCGGAATGGCTGCAGGGCCTTGCGCCCGACCTGCAGACGGCTCTGTCGACGCAGATCGGCCCCGTGGCGAAACTGGTACTCAAGAACGCCGCGCGCGACGCCATCGACCTGGACGATCTGTGCAACCGGCTGCTGCCGCACATCGGTTCGGACGCGGGCCGCGTGCAGTTCCAGGACAGCCTCCGCGAGATCAAGAAGAAGCACGGCCTGTCCACGCTGTCGACCATGAGTGGCCGCAGCCAGACGGGCACGGGCCGGCCGGCCACGCAGCTGACGCAGATGACGGGCATGCCCACGTTGCTGCAACTGAGTCCGGAACTGATGGAGGCCGCGCAAATGAAACTGGCCGTGTACGTGGGTCCGATCGCGAAAGTCCTCGCCAAGCGCGCATCGAAGATGACGGGCAATGCCGACGAGTTCTACCGGCTGCTGGCCGAGAACCTGCCGGACCCGCAGGAACGCGCGCGCTTCCTGAAGGACGTGGGCAAGGGCTGATGTTTGGTTTTTACCAAAATGCAACTGTATAATCGATCGACGACCATGCCGTACTGCGGATTCACATGCCCATCACTTTAAGCGTCTACACGTACCGCAATGCGGCGCCGGCCCAGGCGCTGACGCGGCGCTTCGACCGCCTGGGCGGTGCCATCGGCCGTGCGCCCGGCAATGACCTGGTGCTCGACGATCCCGGCAAATACATCTCGCGCCTGCATGCGCGCATCGAATACCGCGACGATGCCTTCTGGCTCGTCGACRTCGGCAGCAACCCGAGTCTCGTGAACGACCGACCGGTCGGCGCCGGCCGCTCCGTCCAGCTGGAAGACGGCGACCGCGTCATCATCGGCGACTACCAGCTGCTCGCCAGCGTGGAAAGCGAGGCGACGGCGTTCACCCCGGCACCGCTGCCGCCATCGCCGCTGCAGGTTGCGCCCGCACCCGCCGCCGTCATGTCGGCGCTGCCCATGGACCCGGACGACTCGCTGGCCCATGCCGGCATCCTCGACGTGGGCGGCGATCCGTTGAATCCGAGCTTCGACCCGCTCGGCCTGAACCTGTTCGGCAGCCCGGCGCCGGTTGCGCCCACCACGGTGCCGGCCTGGCGCGGCGCCGAGAGCGACCACGTGCCGCCGGAACAGCTGCCGTTCGCGCCGCCGCCCGCGCCTGCATTCGTGCCTGCGCCCGAACCGGTGACCGTGCCGAATTTCGCGGCGCCGCCGGCCGTGGCGCAGCC
This sequence comes from Massilia sp. P2_C2, assembly GCF_056404615.1. Classification (NCBI taxonomy): domain Bacteria; kingdom Pseudomonadati; phylum Pseudomonadota; class Betaproteobacteria; order Burkholderiales; family Oxalobacteraceae; genus Massilia; species Massilia sp. P2_C2. The sequence continues at coordinate 2,271 of NZ_JBFUDR010000359.1, forward strand.
GCAGCCGCAGCCGCAGGCCGTGCCGGCGGTGGCGATCCCGGACGACTACGATCCGCTGGCCGACTTCCTGCCGCCGCGCGTGCAGAGCGCACCTGTCGCGGTGCCGGCCGCGCCGCCGGTCGTGCCGCTGCCGCCCGCCATGCCCGTCGACGAAGGGGAAGTCACAGCGTTCGCGCCAGCCGCTGTGCCCGCGCCTGCGCCGTCGGAACCGCCTTCGTTCGCCGAGCCCGCACCCGCGCCGGTATCGTTCGCGCCGCCACCACCACGGCCGATGCCGGCCCAGCCACCGGCCACGCGCGCGCCCGCCGCGCGTGCGTCCGGTGCCACGGCCGCGGACGACCCCATCATCCAGGCGCTGATGCGCGGCCTGGGCCTGACGGAACTGAACACGAAGCGCAGCGCCGAGGACATCGCGGAACTGGCCGGCGCCATGCTGCGCGAAGCAACGGCCGGCACGATGGGCGTGCTGATGGGCCGTGCGATGACCAAGCGCGAGAGCCGCCTGGACATGACGATGATCGGCGCGCAGGCCAACAACCCGCTGAAATTCTTCCCCGACGCCGACAGCGCGCTCACGCAGATGATCAACGGGACGATGCCGGGCTATATGCCGCCGCCGCGCGCGTTCGCCGGCGCGTTCGACGACCTCAAGGCGCACGAGCTGGCGATCATGGCCGGCATGCGTGCGGCGCTGGCCGGCGTGCTGGCGCGCTTCGACCCGGCCGCCATCGAGGCGAGACTGCAGGTGCCGACCGTGATGGACAAGGTGCTCGCATCGAACCGCAAGGCCAAGATGTGGGACCGCATGGTCGAGCTGTACACGCAGATGGCCGGCGAGGCGGACAGCGATTTCCACCGCCTGTTCGGCGAAGCCTTCGGCAACGCCTACGAGGAACAGGTCGAGCGGCTGCGCCAGACGCGCCGCTGACGTCCCTTCAACCGACACTCCAACTTTTGCCTACGAATGTCCTGGAATAGTAAAGTCATCTGGTCCGAAGGCATGCTTCTGCAGCCCCAGCACCTGCAACAGCACGACCGCTACCTGCACAGCGTCATCGAACAACGCGTCGTGGGCGTGCGCGCCTACGCGTGGGGTTTCACGAAGCTGGTCATCGACGAACAGTTGCTGGCGCAGGGCAAGCTCGCGCTGCTGGCGGCCAGTGCCGTGCTCCCGGACGGCACCACGCTGAACCTGCCGCAGGACGGCGCGTTGCCCGAGCCGCTCGACGTCCCCGAGGACGCACGCGACGCGCTGATCGTGCTGGCGCTGCCGCTGCGCCGGCCGGGCATCGCCGAGACGAGTATCGAAGACGGCCCGGACGACTTCGCGCGCCACCGTCCCGTCGACTACGAGGCGATGGACAGCAATGGCCTCGACAACAGCGCGCTGATGCAGGTGGGCAGCCTGCGCCTGCGCGTGGCGCTGGAAAAGGACGTCGCCAACGCCTACACGACGCTCGGCATCGCGCGCGTGATCGAGCGCCGGCCGGACAACCGCGTCGTGCTCGATCCGGCCTATTGCCCGCCGTGCCTGGACTTCCGCGTGGCGCCGCGCCTGTCGTCCTTCGCGGACGAGCTGGTCGGCCTGCTGAATCAGCGCGCGCAGGCACTGGCGGGGCGTTTGAGCCAGCCGGGCGTCGCCGGCGCCGCCGAGATCGCGGACTTCCTGATGCTGCAACTGCTGAACCGCAGCCTGCCGCTGTTCGGCCACCTGGCCGGCATGACGGGGCTCCATCCGGAACGCCTGTATGCGGAACTGGCGCAGCTGGCCGGCGAGCTGTCCACGTTCAGCCGCCCGGACAAGCGCGCCGTCACCTATCCCGTGTATCGCCACGACAGATTGAGCGAAAGTTTCGCGCCGCTGATCGAGGACGTGCGCGCCGCGCTGTCGCTCGTCGTCGACCCGCGCGCCGTCGCGCTCACCCTGGAAGAGCGCCAGTTCGGCATCCGCGTGGCCGTCGTGCCGGACAAGGAATTGCTGCGCTCCGCCACGTTCGTGCTCGCGGTGAACGCGCACATGCCGCCGGAGGCCGTGCGCAGCGGGTTCCCGGCCATGGTCAAGATCGGGTCGATCGAAAAGATCCGCGACCTGGTCAACCTGCAGCTGCCGGGCATCGCCCTGCGCGCGCTGCCCGTGGCGCCGCGCCAGCTGCCGTTCCACGCCGGCTACACGTACTTCGAACTGGACAAGGCCGGCGAACACTGGGCCCAGTTGCAGAACTCCGTCGGCTTCGCGATGCACATCCCGAACGAGTACCCGGGACTGCAGATGGAGTTCTGGGCGATCCGCAAATAATTCAGACTGACTAGATTGACGAGGGCTGCAACGTGAGCGATCCCACCAACCCGATGCAGGATCCCGACCGCACCGTACTGGTGCCCACACCGGGCGGGCGCCGCACGGCGCCATCCCAGCCGCCGGCCACGCCGGTATTCGAGCCGCCGCGCAGCGCGGGCCCCGCCCAGCTGCACGGCGTGGGCCTCAACCCGCTCGTGCGCGCCGCGAACCCGCTGCTCGACCTCGTGCCGCCGTTGCGCCGCATGGCGTCGCATCCGGACGTCGAGGCACTGCGCATGCAGCTGATCCAGGCAATCAAAACGTTCGAGGCGTCCGCGAAGGCCGCGCAGGTCCAGCACGACCAGATCGCGGCCGCGCGCTACGCGCTGTGCACCTTGCTGGACGAGACCATTTCGTCGACGCCCTGGGGCGGCGGCGGCGTCTGGGCCAGCCGCAGCCTGCTCGTCGCGTTCCACAACGAGGCGTTCGGCGGCGAGAAATTCTTCCTGATCCTGCAAAAGCTGTCGCAGGCACCGAAGGACAACGTCGACGCGCTGGAGCTGATGTATCTGTGCCTGGCGCTCGGGCTGGAAGGGCGCTACCGCGTCATCGACAACGGCCGCAGCCAGCTGGACGTGCTGCGCGAACGCCTGCTGCAACTGATCGCGCAGCAGAAGACACCCGTGGAGGCCGAGCTGTCGCCGCACTGGAAGGGCGCCAGCGGCAAGGGCGAGCCGCTGTGGCGCATGGTCCCCGTGTGGATCATGGCCGCCGCTGCCGCCGTCATCCTGATCCTGCTGCAGCTCTTCCTCGGCCATCGGCTGGGCAGCGCATCCGACCCGGTGTTCGCGAACCTGCTGTCGCTGAAGACGGCGCCCCCGCCGACGGCAGCGCCGCCGGCCGTACCGGCACTGGTCGTGCCGCGGCTCGCGGGCTTCCTCGCGCCCGAGATCGCGC
>NZ_JBFUDR010000360.1:0-5498 GCF_056404615.1 Massilia sp. P2_C2
GTTCGGTTGTGTGGGGCATTACCCCTGATGGTATCCCGTACGGGTCATCGGGCCCGCAGGCCCGCGGGGCGCTGTGCCCCGACCATCGGTTACATGAAAGGAATCAATGCTGCTCGACCTGAGCACGCACGCGATTCGCTTCCATGTAGTCGCGCAAGACCTGGTTGATGCGGGTCTGGTAGCCCGGACCGGCGGCCTTGAACCATTCCAGCATGTCCACGTCGAGACGGATCGTGACGATCTGCTTCACGCCCGCGACGGCGTTGGTCTTCGCCGGAGCGATCTCTTCGTTGCGGACTGCCGGCTGGTCCCACTCAGGTACGTATTCTTTATTCATTTGCAATTCTTCCCATTTTGGCGGCGGAGCGAAGGCCCGCACGTGATTGGCCTGTATGTAGTCTAGGAACCACGCCAGCGGCGGCTCCATGGATTTAATTGTCGTCCCTGTATGTATCCGGGAAATTGCTAATTCGGGACGTTTTGTATCTTAGTGTAACAATGTGGCATTTGAAACACTATGTTACAAACGTCTTTACAGTCACGTCTGATTTTGAGTGAACCCGGAACCTTCGGCCGCACCGGGAACAAACTCGGCCAGTAACGGTATAATCACAGACCCGCCTCATATTTACCGCTTCACTTATCTTCAGCAGACCTCAGGAAAGCCAACGATGATCACCGCCGTCCACGCCATGTCCCCCGTCGAAGCCCAGTTGCGCGCGACCCTCGCCCGCCGCATCATGATCCTGGACGGCGCGATGGGCACGATCATCCAGCAATACAAACTGGACGAGCAGGCCTATCGCGGCGGCCCGAACGGCCGTTTCATCGATTTCACGGCCCCGGCCGACAGTGGGGCCCGTGAGCTGTTCGTCAAGGGCAACAACGAATTGCTGAACCTGACGCAACCGCAGATCATCCAGGAAATCCACGAGCGCTACCTGGCCGCCGGCGCCGACATCATCGAGACGAACACGTTCGGCGCCACCGGCGTCGCCCAGGACGACTACCACATGGCGCACCTCGTGCGCGAGATGAACGTGGAAGCCGCGAAGCTCGCGCGTGCCGCGTGCGTGAAGTATTCGACGCCGGACAAGCCGCGCTACGCCGCCGGCGCCCTCGGCCCGACGCCCAAGACGGCCTCGATCTCCCCGGACGTGAACGACCCGGCCGCGCGCAACGTGACGTTCGACCAGTTGGTCACCGCCTATTACGAACAGGTCGACGCACTCGTCGAGGGCGGTATCGACCTGATCCTGGTCGAGACCATCTTCGACACGCTGAACTGCAAGGCCGCCCTGTTCGCCATCGACCAGTATTTCGACGACCACCCCGACACGCCGCGCCTGCCGCTGATGATCTCCGGTACCGTCACCGACGCTTCGGGCCGCATCCTGTCCGGCCAGACCGTCCCGGCATTCTGGAATTCCGTACGCCACGCGAAGCCGCTGACGATCGGCCTGAACTGCGCGCTGGGCGCCGCCCTGATGCGCCCGTACGCGGAAGAACTGTCGCAAATTGCCGACACCTACGTCTGCATCTACCCGAACGCCGGCCTGCCCAACCCGATGAGCGACACGGGCTTCGACGAGCTGCCGTCCGACACGTCCGCGCTGCTGCGCGAATTCGCCGACGCCGGCTTCGTCAACGTCGCCGGCGGCTGCTGCGGCACGACGCCCGAACACATCCAGGCCATCGGCGAGCTGCTGGCCGATTGCCCGCCGCGTACCGTGCCCGAGATCCCCGTCGCACTGCGCCTGTCCGGCCTGGAGCCGTTCACCATCGACGACAGCTCGCTGTTCGTCAACGTGGGCGAGCGCACCAACGTCACGGGTTCGAAGGCGTTCGCGCGCATGATCCTGAACGAACAGTTCGACGAGGCGCTGTCCGTCGCGCGCCAGCAGGTCGAGAACGGCGCCCAGGTCATCGACATCAACATGGACGAGGCGATGCTCGATTCGCTGGCGGCGATGACGCGCTTCCTGAACCTGATCGCATCGGAGCCGGACATCTCGCGCGTGCCGATCATGATCGACTCGTCGAAATGGAGCGTGATCGAGGCCGGCCTGAAATGCGTGCAGGGCAAGGCGATCGTGAACTCGATCTCGATGAAGGAAGGCGAGGAAGAATTCCTGCGCCAGGCCCGTTTGTGCCGCCGCTATGGCGCGGCCGTGATCGTGATGGCCTTCGACGAAAAGGGTCAGGCCGACACGTTCGAGCGCAAGATCGAGATCTGCAAGCGCGCCTACGACACCCTGGTGCAGAAGGTCGGCTTCCCGCCCGAAGACATCATCTTCGACCCGAACATCTTCGCGATCGCCACCGGCATCGAGGAGCACAACAACTACGCCGTCGACTTCATCAACGCCACCCGCTGGATCCGCGAGCACCTGCCATACGCGAAGGTGTCGGGCGGCGTGTCGAACGTGTCGTTCTCGTTCCGCGGCAACGACCCGGCACGCGAGGCGATCCACACGGTGTTCCTGTACCACGCGATCAAGGCCGGCATGACGATGGGTATCGTCAACGCGGGCATGGTGGGCGTGTACGACGACCTCTCTCCCGAACTGCGCGAACGCGTGGAAGACGTCGTGCTGAACCGCCGCGAGGACGCGACCGAGCGCATGATCGAATTCGCCGGCACCTTGAAGGCCGGCGGCGCCAGGCAGGAGCAGAACCTCGAGTGGCGTAACGCGCCCGTCGGCAAGCGTCTGTCGCACGCCCTCGTGCACGGCATCACGCAATGGATCGTCGAGGACACCGAAGAAGCGCGCCAGCAGATCGCCAACGAAGGCGGCCGCCCGATCCAGGTGATCGAAGGCCCGCTGATGGACGGCATGAACGTCGTCGGCGACCTGTTCGGCCAGGGCAAGATGTTCCTGCCGCAGGTGGTGAAATCGGCGCGCGTGATGAAGCAGGCCGTTGCCCACCTGATCCCGTTCATCGAGGAAGAAAAGGCCGCCGAAGAAGCGCGCACGGGCATCGTCGCGAAACCGAAGGGCAAGATGGTGATCGCGACCGTCAAGGGCGATGTGCACGACATCGGCAAGAACATCGTCTCCGTGGTCCTGCAATGCAATAACTTCGAGATCGTCAACATGGGCGTGATGGTGCCCGCGTCCGAGATCCTCGCGAAGGCCAAGGAAGAGAACGCGGACATCATCGGCCTGTCCGGCCTGATCACGCCGTCGCTCGAAGAGATGGCCCACGTGGCGCGCGAGATGCAGCGCGATCCGTGGTTCCGCGACCGCCGCATTCCCCTGCTGATCGGCGGCGCGACGACGAGCCGCGCGCACACGGCCGTCAAGATCGCGCCGCATTACGAAGGCCCGGTGGTGTACGTGCMGGACGCGTCGCGTTCGGTGTCGGTGGGCCAGTCGCTCGTGACGGCCGACGTGCGCGACGACTACGTCGCCGAGATCGCGCAGGACTACGAACGCATCCGCGAACAGCACGCCAATAAAAAAGCGTTGCCGCTGGTGAGCCTGGAGCAGGCGCGCGCCAACAAGGCCCAGCTGGCGTTCGCGCCGGTGAAGCCGAAGTTCGTCGGCCGCCGCGTCTTCAAGAACGTCGACCTGGCCCTGCTGGCCCGCTACATCGACTGGGGCCCGTTCTTCCAGACCTGGGACCTGGCCGGCCCCTACCCCGCGATCCTGACGGACGAGGTGGTCGGCGAAGCGGCGGCGAAGGTGTTCGAGGAAGGCCAGGCGATGCTGAAGAAGATCATCGACGGCCGCTGGCTGACCGCGAACGGCGCCATCGCCCTGCTGCCGGCGAACAGCGTCAACGACGACGACATCGAGATCTACACGGACGACACGCGCAACGAGGTCGCCTTCACGTACTACGGACTGCGCCAGCAGGGCGTCAAGCCCGTGGTGGACGGCGTGCAGCGCCCGAACCAGTGCCTCGCCGACTTCATCGCGCCGAAGGGTTCCCACGTGGCCGACTACATCGGCATGTTCGCCGTGACGGCCGGCCTGGGTGCCGACAAGATCGAGAAGCGCTTCGAGGACGCCGGCGACGACTACTCGGCCATCATGGTGAAAGCCCTGGCCGACCGCCTGGCCGAAGCCTTCGCCGAATACATGCACGAGCGCGTGCGCACGGACCTGTGGGGCTATGCGACGGACGAGAAGCTGTCGAACGAGCAGCTGATCAAGGAAGAATACGTCGGCATCCGCCCGGCCCCGGGCTATCCGGCCTGCCCCGAACACACCGTCAAGGCGGACCTGTTCAAGACGCTGCAGGCCGACGAGATCGGCATGTCGCTGACGGAATCGTTCGCGATGTATCCGGGCGCCGCGGTGTCGGGCTTCTACTTCTCGCATCCGGAGTCGAAGTATTTCGTGGTCGGCAAGATCGGGCTGGATCAGCTCGAGGATATGGCCAGGCGGCGCAATATGCCGAAGGATGAGCTGGAGCGGCATCTCGCGCCGAACCTCTGATCACACGTCTGACGGGCACGTTCGTAGTGAGGCGGTAGGGTGTGCACTCCGTGCCCACGCGGACGTTTGCGCCATGTTGACGCTACGCGTGGGCACAGGGTGCCCACCCTACGCTACTGGTCAGGCGAGCCCCCTTCAGATCGCGTAGCGGACGACGCTGTCGGACCACTGGAACGCCGACATCTCCAGCTCGATCATGTCGTCGCCCGAGATCTGCAGCTCCTTCAGCGTGGGCAGCACGAATTCCGTGTTCTCGTCGGCCTGTTCGATGCTCTCGGCCAGCCTGAGCAGCTCGCCAAAGAAGCCGGTGCGCCCGACCAGGGCCTGGCGCACTTCGTCGCCGATGGGGATCTGCTCGACGATCTCGACCATCGGGATGCCGAACAGGACGTCCATCAGCGACATGATGCCGACCGTGAACCCGATGTCGGCCACCGCGCGCTGGCCGGGGCGCAGGCGCTGGGCCAGCAACTCCATCAGGCGGCCGCGCGTCGTGGCCAGCATCAGCAAGGGGGTCTGGTTATGGCCGCGCGTGGCCGGTTCCGCGTACAGCATGATCTGCAGCCAGCGCTGCAGCTGGCGCCGGCCCAGCACGAGCAGGGCCTGGTTGATGGAATCGATGCGCTGGATCGCGCCCACGGCAGGCGTATTCACGAGACGCAGCAGGTTCAGCGCCAGCGTCACGTCGCGCTTCACGGCGCGTTCGATGTCGGCATTGTCCGCGTCCGACGTCACGAGGTTCATCAGGTCGATCACGGCAAGCTGCGATGGCGACAGCTTGCGCCCGCCCAGCACGGACGGACGCGCAAAATAAAAGCCCTGGAAGTAATCGAAGCCGAGGTTCATCGCGGCCTGGTAGGTGTCGCGCGTCTCGACCTTTTCCGCGACCACGGTCTTTTCCATGCCGTGCAGGCGGCGCACGAGATTCGGCAACTGCGCGGGCGGCACGCTGCGCAGGTCCAGCTTGACGAAGTCGGTCAGCGGCAGCAGGCGCTGCAGGCGCAGGCTGTCGCCTTCGATGCCGTCCAGCGCGAAACGGAAGCCGTGGCC
>NZ_JBFUDR010000361.1:0-5463 GCF_056404615.1 Massilia sp. P2_C2
GCGTTGGCGGCCGCGACGCCCAGCGTGAGCGCGGCCAGGATTGCTTTCAGTTTCATTCGAATGTCTCCTTTGATTCGGAAGCGAAAGGCCGGTCCCGTGCACGGTGCGCGGGACCGGCGCATCCATCAGTAGGTGTACAGGACGCCGCGGGCGGCGCCGGCGAAGTACACGCGTCCGGGCACGTTCTGGTCGGCCGCCAGGTTGCTGATGCCGGCGTACTGGTGCAGGTCGTCGTTGATGCGGGTCCAGTTGACGGCACCGTCATCCGAGCGATACAAGCCCCACTGGCCGTTGATCACGCCCACGATGTAGATCGATGCCGAGTACTTGGCGCCTGCCGGGGCTTTGCCGAGGGTGATCGACGTGGCGCCATAGACCGTCGGCTCGTAGTTGTTGTTGGGGTTGGCGATCGATTGCGTCACGTTCAGCCTGGTCCAGTGCGCGCCCGAGTCGGTCGAGTGCAGGACGCTGAACCCATCCACCAGCCAGATGTCGCCTTCCGCGTTCGGATTGACGGCGACCGAGCTCACCTGGAACGAGTTCAGCGCCGCGCCGCTGGTCGGGAACGCGGTGCTCTCCGTGAACGTGTGGCCGCCGTCCGTCGACGTGAAGAAGCGCGGCGTTTCGTTGGCCCACAGCTGCCACCACGCGCCGCCCGAGTTGTACGCATAGACCTTGTTCGGGTTCTTGCGGTCGGCCACGACGTGATAACCGCGCGACACCCATGCGTTTTGCAGTGCCGGCAGGTTCGTGTAGGTCCACGTGTTGCCGTTGTCGGACGTCCACGCCGGTACCGACTCGGCCGGTGCCCAGACCGCGTTGCCGGCCTTGGTGACGGCGATGCTGGCGGTTTCGGACTGGTGCGCCTTCGCGTCCGGGTGGTTGGTTGCGAACCGGTTCCAGCTCACCCCGCCGTTGGTGGAGTAGGCGCCGACGATGTCCGGGAAGTCGTACGACCCGGCGCCGATGGCGGCGATGTAGTTGGGGTTGGACCATGCGGCGTCGATGCCGAACGCGCTGCCGAACCAGTTACCCGAGGTACGCGTGGGCGACTTGAGGAGTTCCGTCTGCACGGTGACGCCGATGTCGAGGCCGGCGCGCATCAGCGAGTAGCCGGCACCCGGCGCCGGGGCCATCAGGGCCTTCGTCGCGACTTCCTCGACGCCTTCGACCACGAAGTTCCACGTCGGCTGCGCGGCCGACGCGTTGCGGGTCTCCCACACGCCGCCGCCGGTCACGTGCAGGACGCGGTCCGGATTGTTCGGGTCGATCTCGACGTCGTCCACCCAGCCGGAGTAACCGCCATCGGTCGGGTTGCGAGGCATCAGGTTGGCGATTTCGCGCCAGGTGGCGCCGCCGTCGTCGGACATCTGCACGGCCGGCATGCCAACCCAGTTGCCCCACGTGTTGGTCACACCCAGCGCGATGCGGGTGTGGGCGCCGGTGCCGGACACCGACAGGCCGCCCATGCCGAAGCTGGACCACTGCGTGTCGTCGTAGCCCTTCAGCAGGGTCCAGTTGGTGCCGTCGAACTTGTACAGGCGGCACGGACCGCCGGCGCCCGGGCCGTTGCCCTTCGTGAACGCCACGTACATCATGCCATCCTTGGCGCGCACCATGTGCGGGATGACGAAGCCCTGCACATCGGCCGGGACGGGAATGCTGGTCCAGGACGTACCGCCGTTGGTCGTCTTGTACAGGCCGGCGGTCAGGCCCGCCATGCCCGCGTAGTCGGGCGCCACCGCCGTGTAGATCGTCTGCGTGGCGCTGCCGGTACCCTTGGTATCGGTGTCGAAGATCACCTGCTCCATGCCGACAGGGCTGCTCCAGTTGGTCGTGTCGATCTGCGCCTGGGTCATCGTCAGCGTCGACAGCGACGTCACCTGGTTCCAGGTCTGGCCGCGGTCCGTGCTCTTCCACAGGCCGGCCGTGCGCGTCGCGTAGAACAGGATGGTCGGGTTATTCGGGTCGACCATCAGGCGCTCGCCGATGGCGCGGCCCTGGTTGTTGCCGCCCGCGGGGAACGGCAGGTCGACGTGCGTCCAGTGCGTGCCGCGGTCGGTGGAAATGTACAGGCGCGCGTGGCTGTTGGCCCAGTTATACATGCCGGCGCTCATGTAGACGCGCTGGTCGTCGTTCGGGTCGAGCGCCAGTGTTTCGCTGCCGTGGTAGAAGCCCTCGTCGGGGCCGAACACGTCCGTGATCGCGGTCCAGGACGAGGTAGCCGGATCCCAGCGGTAGGCGCCGCCCACGTCGGTACGCGCATACAGCACATCCGGGCTGGTCGGGTGGAAGATCAGGCCCGGCACGTAGCCGCCGCCGCCGAACTTCACGCTCCCGAAGCGGGCGGTCTTGATGGTGGGGCTGGCGGAACCGATGGTGCCCGCCATGACGGTACCGTTGCCGTTGCCGTGGTCGGCGTCGGTGCCGCCGCAGCCGGCCGCCAGGCCCGCCACGACGCCGGCCAACGCGATGAGTCGCATCTTCTGCATGCTTGTGTACTCCAGATTGATTGTGATGACCTACCGGCCTTGCGCCACGTCTCCAGGCACGCCCAATCGCCGGTATTCGACCGCCGCGAGATCGTCCGAAGCTCGCGGCGTTGGTTACATTCTGTGAAGATGCAGGGGCAGCGGCAATGACGAAAAACCTCAAGTTGCCAACGAAATACGTGAGTTGCCACCAAAGAATCATGAAATCGCGCAGCCCGCGAAAAATTTCTCGGAACCGGGTCTCGTGACGCATCCGCCTATCCATTCGGGTGCTAGCATCCGCGCGCGCAACGTGCGCCGCCCGCAACCCCATTCGAAAACGCATATGACATCTCGACACCTGTCCCGGACCGCCGTCGCGGCGGCCGTGGCGCAAACGCTGGCCCTGCTGGCCCTGACCGCCCAGCCCGTCCAAGCGGCGCAGGCCGATCCCGCCGCACGGGCCCAGGCCCTGCTTGCCCGCATGACGCTGGAAGAAAAAGCCGGCCAGCTGCAATCCACGTCGCCCGCCATCGCGCGGCTCGGCATCCCCGCCTATAACTGGTGGAGCGAAGGCCTGCACGGCGTCGCGCGCGCCGGCAACGCCACCGTGTTCCCGCAGGCGATCGCCCTGGCCGCCACGTGGAACAATGCGCTCATCGAACGCGTCGCGGACACGGTCGGCACCGAGTTCCGCGCCAAGTACCTGGAGACCGTGCATCCCGACGGCGGCTCCGACCTGTACCGCGGCCTCACGGTGTGGTCGCCGAACGTGAACATCTTCCGGGATCCGCGCTGGGGCCGCGGCCAGGAGACCTATGGCGAAGACCCGTACCTGACGGCGCGCATGGGCGTGGCCTATATCCGCGGCCTGCAGGGGGCCGGCCCGGGCGCCCCGAAGGTCTCGGCCACGGTCAAGCACTTCGCCGTGCACAGCGGACCGGAGGCCGACCGCCACCGCGAAGACGTCCATCCTTCCCCGCGCGACCTGACGGAAACCTACCTGCCCGCGTTCCACGCCGCCGTGACGGAAGGCCATGTACTGTCCCTCATGTGCGCGTACAACGCGGTAGACGGCATGCCTGCCTGCGCCAACGGCCCTCTGTTGAAGGACCTGCTGCGCGATACGTGGAAATTCCAGGGCCACGTCGTGTCCGACTGCGGCGCCATCGCCGACATCCACACCGAAGGGGCGCACCGCTACGTCGACACGCCCGAACGCGCAGTGGCGGCCGCCATCAAGACCGGCACGGACGTGATGTGCGAATTCGGCGACAGCCCGACGGCCACCCCCGGGACCACGGTGAAGGCGGTCAAGCAGGGCCTGCTGGCCGAGGCCGACGTCGACCGTGCCGTGCTGCGCCTGCTGGAGGCACGCATCCGCCTCGGCCTGCTCGACAAGCCGCAGCCCTTTGCCGGCATCACGGCGAAGGACTACGACACGTCGGGCGACAAGCGCCTCAACCTGGAAGCGGCGCGCCAGTCGCTCGTGCTGCTGAAGAACGACGGCCTGCTGCCGTTGAAGGCGGCGCCGCGCGGCATCGCCGTGATCGGTCCGAACGCCGACAGCGTCGACGCGCTGGTCGGCAACTACAGCGGCACGCCGTCGAAGCCGGTCACCGTGCTGGCCGGCCTGCGCGCCCGCTTCCCGCAGGCGAGAATCACGTTCGTCGAAGGCACGGGCTGGGTCGCGCCGCCGCTGCAGGACGTACCGGCGGACGCGATGTGCCTCGACGCTGGTTGCGCCCACCCCGGCGTCAAGGTGGAACGGTTCAACAACCTCGATCTGTCGGGCACGCCCGCTGCCGTCGAGACCACCCCGCAGGCCGAGTTCCGCTGGGGCTGGCCGAACGCGTTCGACCACAAGACGTCGGCACGCTGGAGCGGCTACCTGCGTGCCGCCGAGAGCGGCCCGCACCACCTGCGCCTGAAGGGCGGTCCGGGCTACCGCATCCGCATCGACGACCGCCTCGTCACGGACCTGTGGGACATCGCCTGGCCGACGTCGAACGTCCCCGTCGAACTCGCGGCCGGCAAGGTGTACAAGGTCGAGATCGAAGCGCGGCAGACAGGCTGGGACGGCGAGCAGAAGTTGCAATGGACGCGCCCGAGCTTCGACGATACGGCCGCGCTGGAGGCGGCGCGCGCGGCGGACGTCATCGTGTTCGCGGGCGGCCTGACGTGGCAGCTCGAAGGCGAAGAGATGTCGGTCAACGCACCGGGTTTCGCCGGCGGCGACCGCACGAGCCTCGACCTGCCCGCCCCGCAGGAAGCGCTGCTGGAACGCCTGGGCAGCCTCGGCAAGCCGCTCGTCTACGTCAACATGAGCGGCAGCGCCGTGTCGCTGAACTGGGCCGCGGGCCACGTCCCGGCCATCATCCAGGCCTGGTATCCGGGTGGCGAAGGCGGCCAGGCCGTGGCCGAACTGATCGCGGGCGACTTCAGCCCCGCCGGCCGCCTGCCGGTGACGTTCTACAAGTCCGCCGGCGACCTGCCGCCGTTCAAGGACTACGGCATGCAGGGCCGCACCTACAAGTACTTCAAGGGCGAGCCGCTGTACCCGTTCGGCCATGGCCTGAGCTACACGCATTTCTCGTACAAGCTCGCGGCCCCGGCGCCCAGGGCGGTGTGCGCGGGCTGTGTGGCCAAGGTCGCGGTCGACGTGAAGAACGACGGACCGCGTGCCGGGGACGAAGTCGTGCAGGTCTACGTCGCCCGCCCGGGTCCCGCGGCGCCGAACCGGACCCTCGTCCGCTTCATGCGCGTCAACCTGCAACCGGGCGAGAAGCGCCGGCTGACGTTCGACCTGGACGGCAAGGCCCTGAGCACGGTCGACGCGGCCGGCAAACGCAATGTCGAGGCGGGTCCGGCCGACGTGTGGATCGGCGGCGGCCAGCCCGGACCGCAGACCGCCGGCGTCGCGCTGAAGGTCAACGTGAAGGGCCGCCGCAGCCTGCCGCAGTTCTAAAAACCTGTCCCGGTAGCCGGGAAC
>NZ_JBFUDR010000362.1:0-5432 GCF_056404615.1 Massilia sp. P2_C2
GCGCCGTCCGGCGTCACCGCGCTGATGGCGGCGCCGTCGAGCGCCGGGATGTGCAGCAGGTGGTCGAGGGCCGCCTGGGCGACGTCGACCTCGGTGGCCGCTTCATTCAGGGCGCCGGCGATCCTGCCGAGCAGCGCCAGCGAGTCGACCATGCGCGCGAGCCCCGCGCGCTGGGCGGCCAGCTCGGCGTTCAGGCGCAGCGCCTGGTCGTGGGTGGCCACCAGCATCTCGTAGATGTGGCGCCGCTCGTCGGCCATCACCTCGAGCGGCTGTCCCTGGGCGCCGGCGTCGCGGGTACGCAGGATCCGGCGCACGCGTTCACGCAACTGGTGCGCGTCGTACGGCTTGCGCACGAAGCCGTCGGCGCCGGCCTCGAGGCTGCGCACGATGTCCTGCAGGTCGGACAGGCTGGTCAGCAACAGGACGGGCACGGCGCCGAGATGCGGATCGTCCTTCACGGCGCGGCACAGCGAATAGCCATCCATGCCCGGCATGGCGATGTCGCTGATGAGGAGGTCGGGCGGCTCTGCGCGCGCCTGGCGCAGCGCGGTAAAGCCGTCGCCCGCCACCCGTACGTGGTAATCGGATTCCGCTGCCAGCATCCGGGCGAGGTGCTGGGCCTGGGTCGGGCTGTCTTCCGCCACGAGGATCTCGTAGCGCCTGTCGGTCCGCTCTATGTCGTGCGTCGTCGTCATCATCTCTGCCCCGTCCCGTCGTGTGGTCCGCAGCCTTCATGTCGAATGCAGGAGATGGCTGGTGCACTGCACAATCCAGCCGCCGGAATCTTGCATTGATATTAGCTAAGATGCTCAAGCATTCACATTCATCGCGGGTCTGCCGAACTTTGGTACCGTCTTGACAACTGCAGGGCCCGTTTCTAGTTTTACACAGAATTAACAGTAAAGGGGCCACAAAACGGAAAAAGGTCACACTTAAAACGGATGAAACCACAAAATCCTGTCATAGTTTTCGTGACAGTTAAACTTTAACACTGTTGGGACTTAGCAACAGGTCAGATGACATTGCGCACTTCAGCCAGCAAGTCCATGCTGCAGTGCATAACGAATCAGTGCGGCGTTCGACGACAGGCCCATCTTGCGGAAAATGCGGCCTCGGTAAGTGTTGACGGAGCTGATGCTGATGCCAAGCTCGGCAGCCACCTGCTTGATCTGCAGGCCTGCGCCGATCAGCGCGACGATCTCCGCTTCGCGCGGGGTCAGTCCATGGTGCGGCGGGCGTGCCTCCGGACGCGCCTCGCGCGCGAGCAGTTCGGCGACGCGGGGACCGACCCAGGTGCCGTCGCCGCCGGCACGGCGCACGGCTTCCACGAGTTCGGCTGACGCCATGGTTTTCGATACATAGCCGCGCGCGCCGGCCCGCAGCGCGGCAAGGGCGTAACGTTCCTCGGGATGCATGCTGAGGATGACGACCCGGAGGTCGGGAAAATGGCGGCGCAGCTCGACGAGTCCGTCCAGCCCGTCATAGTCGGGCAATGTCAGGTCCAGGATCACGACGTCTGGGTGTACCTGGGCGATGAGGGCGATTGCTTGCGTCAAGTCTGCGGCTTCACCGACGATTTTTAGGTCGGTGCAGGGCCGTACGATCTTCTTGATCCCTTCGCGGATCAGTTCATGATCGTCGGCGATGACTAGCCTGATCAATGTGTTTCCTTATACATTCATACATTCATGCCGGCATGTTGGCAGAGCGAGCATTCTAGGCAACATTTCGTGAGAATTGCAAACACAATTATTGATGAATTAACAGTTGTAATATCATTTGAAGTATTGTAGGCGGCCAATATGTAAAATTTCCGTTTGAAAGTATTTCGTCCCGCGCTTTGGGCTACAATGTCGCCTCCGCCGGCGGCTCGTCCGCCGCAGACGATCCGTGAACGACAGGCTGTGCATTGCCTATGAAATCTCTGATGTTTTGCGTGCTGGCACTCTCCAGCGCGGGAGCGGCGATGGCCGCTCCGGACGATCTCGCCGACAGCGTGCCGTCGTCCAGTTACTTTACCCAGGCGCCGGCGACGGCCGTACCGGACGGCAGCAGCTGGTACACCTCGGCCGAGCTCGGCGCAATCACGACCTCCGGCAACACCGAGGGCACGTCCGTGACAGGCAAGATCGATGCCCGCCATGAGATGGCCAACTGGAGCAACGAATACATCTTCAGCGGCTATTTCAAGGAAGACGTCAACCACCACGACGACGGCAGCACGACGCGTACCCGCTCCGCCGAACGCTATTTGCTGTCGGCCAAGGCGGCGTTCAAGCTGCTGGAGGACGGCAACCGCGCCTTCCTGCTGGGCTCGCACGTGAACGACAAGTTCGGCGCTTACACCCGTTACTCGTCGGTGGGCGTCGGCTATGGCACCCAGCTGCTGCGGCGCGACGACAAGTCCGTCGACGTCGAATTGGGCCCGGGCTATTTCCATGGCGAGAGCGCGGCCGGTGAAATCGAATCCGGCATGACCGTCCGTGGCGCGGCCCAGCTGCGCTGGCGCGTGAGCCCGTCCGCGGCGTTTTCCCAAAGCGTGAGCGTGGAACGGGGCACGTCGAACATGCACTCGATCGCCGAGACCGCCCTGTCCACCAAGATCAACGGCACGATGCAGATGAAGGCCGCGTTCAGCGCGCGCAATGACACGAACGTGCCCGAGAACAAAAAGAACACGGATACGCAGACGTCGCTGACGCTCGTCTATTCGTTCTGATTCGTGCGGGATGGCCGGGCGAACACCCCCGGCCGTCGTCATGGATTACTTCACGAGGATCCGGCCCTGCAGCTGGATCGTCCCCTGCCCCGTCGCCATGTCTTCACCGCCAGTCATGTCGCCGCCGCCGCTCGCCCTGGTGTAGCGGCCGGTGCCGCCCGTGATCTGGAACGTCGCATTGCTGAACACGTATTTGGTGCCGTCGCCCGTCGGCACGAACTGGCCGCTGTAGTTGGCGTAGATCAGTTCGCCCRTGAGCGTCGTGATGAGGAATCTGCCGTCGCTGAACGTATAGGTCGTGCCGTTCGGCGTGATGCAGTCGGTGGCCAGGAACGTCACCTTGCCGATGGTGGTGCTGGTGCCGAAACCGAGGATGGTACCGCCGAAATTCGATGCGCAGCGCGCTGACGGGCCGGGGATCTCCTGCAGCACGCCGGACAGCTGGAAGTCCTTGTACGTCGCCGTGTCGGCGGAGGCGCACACCGCGGCGGACATCAGGACAGCTCCGGTGGCAAAACGCAGGACAGACTTGAACATGAAGTTCTCCAAAAAAATTGTAGAACTTCAATTTTAACGATCAGCTATCGTTCCGTCCCAACAAACGTGGATTGTATTGTAACTTTGTTGCATTCTTGTACATACACTGTGTCATTTATTCAACACTCCGGTCCGTTGGCGCGTAACGTCGGGTAACGCGGCAGGCCATCCGCGAGGTGCAGCCAGCATACGTGCTGCGCATGATACGTGTGGTCGGCCGGCGGGACGGCGTCCGGATCGTCCAGGCTGCACGTCGTGACGTCGATCTCGTCCGGGACGTCGTCGCTGTGCCACGTCAGCTGCGTGCCGCAGCGGCCGCAGAACTGGCGCTGGACGCCGGGACTGGATGCATGGAGGACCGGCGTGCCGCGCGTCCAGCGCAGCGCAGCGCGGCGCACGCTGAACCAGGCCAGCGCCGGTGCGCCGCTGGCGCGGCGGCAGTCGATGCAATGGCATAACGTCGCGTGGAACGGTTCCCCGTCCGCTTCGTAGCGCACCGCGCCGCACATGCATCCACCCGGTATCGCCATGATTCCTCCCATGTGCCGTCAGCGCGCCGCGGCCGCCGTGCCGCGCGGCCCCGGTGCCGTCAGCAGCAGCGCGACGAGGCTGATCACCGAGGCCGCGCTCAGGTACCAGCCCACCGTCTGCAGTCCGTAATTCGTCGCCAGCCAGGTTGCCACATAGGGCGCCAGCGAGGCGCCCAGGATGCCGGACAGGTTGAACGTGAGCGACGCGCCCGTGTAGCGCACCTCCGGCGGGAACAGTTCCGACAACAGTGTGCCGAGCGGCCCGTACGTCATGCCGATGAGGCACTGGCCCAGCACGAGGAACAGCGCGACGAGCGCCAGTTTGCCGGAGCCGAACAACGGCCCGAACAGCAGGCCGAACAGGGCCAGCGCAACGGAGACGAGAATCATCGCGGCGCGCCGGCCATGGCGGTCGGCCAGCACGGCGGCGATGGGGATCGTGAGGCCGAAGAACACGATGGCGCCCAGTTGCAGCAACAGGAACTGCTGGCGCGAATAGCCCAGCGCGGACGTGCCCCAGCTGAGCGCGAACACGGTCATCAGGTAGAACACGACGAACGTGGCCAGCGCGGCCAGGGTGCCCAGCACGAGGGCGCGCGTATGGTTCGCGAACACGGCCGCGACGGGCAGTTTCACCCGCTCGTTGCGGTCGAGGACGGCCTGGAAGTCCGGCGTCTCGGTGATTTTCAGGCGCACGTACAGGCCTACCAGCACGAGCAGGCTGCTGGCCAGGAACGGGATGCGCCAGCCGTAGCGCAGGAATTCCGCATCCGACAGCGTACCGGACAGCAGCAGGAACACGCCGCTCGACAGGAAGAAGCCGATCGGTGCGCCCAGTTGCGGGAACATGCCGTACCAGGCACGCTTGCCCGGCGGCGCGTTTTCCGTCGCCAGCAGCACGGCACCGCCCCATTCGCCGCCCAGCCCGAGCCCCTGGCCGAAGCGGCACAGCGCGAGCAGCAACGGCGCGAGCGTGCCGATGGCGGCGTAGGTCGGCAGCAGGCCGATCACGACGGTGGAGATGCCCATCGTCAGCAGCGCGGCCACGAGCGTGGCCTTGCGGCCGATGCGGTCGCCGAAGTGGCCGAACACGGCCGAGCCGACGGGCCGCGCGAAGAATGCGATGGCGAACGTGGCCAGCGATTGCAGGGTGGCCGCCGCCGCGTCCCCGGCCGGAAAGAACAGCTTCGGGAACACGAGCACCGCGGCCGTGGCATAGATATAAAAGTCGAAGAACTCGATGGTGGTGCCGATCAGGCTGGCGAACAGGACGGTCGCCGRGCGGTTCCGCGCGGGACGGAAGTCAGGTGCGGCTCCAGTCATGCGGCACCGGCCTGCGAGAGCGCGTCGGCCAGCTCGCGGCTGTCGACCGGACGCACGACGCGCGCCACTTCCTGCCCATCCTTGAGCACGACCACGGTCGGCCACAGCTTGACCTTGAACGAGCGCCCCAGCTTGCGTCCGGGACCGTCCTCGACCTTGATGTGCTGCACGCCCGAATACGGCGCCAGCGCGTCGTCGATGTGGCTGGCCGCCGCCTGGCAATAACCGCACCAGTTGGTGCCGAAGTCGATGGCGACCACCCCGGGCAGCGCGTCGATGGTGCTGCGCTCGGGCTGGGCGGTGTCGTAGGGTTTGCTCATCCG
>NZ_JBFUDR010000363.1:0-5381 GCF_056404615.1 Massilia sp. P2_C2
ATCGAGCAGGCCGTGATCGATGTGCTGGCGGCGTATAATCTCGCGGGTGAACGCGTCGACGGCGCGCCCGGCATCTATGTCGCCGACGGACCGCGCAAGGGCGCCAAGATCGCCGCGCTGGGCCTCAAGGTGCGCGGCAACGGCTGCACCTACCACGGCGTCTCGCTGAACGTGGCGATGGATCTGTCTCCATTCACCTGGATCAACCCGTGCGGCTATTCCGGCCTGGCCACGGTGGACATGAAGACGATGGGCGTCGACGTGCCGCTGGCCGACGTGCAGCAGGCGCTCGCCGCCGCGCTCGTGCAACACCTGTCCACGGCACCCATCAATCAAGACGCAGCGGTCGCGCAGGCCGCAACGACCAACTGAACGCCCTTGCGGGCAGAGAGCCTTATGACTTCCGAAACCGATACCGGCAGCGCAGCAGCAGAATCCGCAGCAAATGCGTATAACGCGAGCGAAAAACAGAAGGGCGCGAGCAAGACCTCGCGCATCCCCATCAAGATCGTGCCGCTCGAGCAACACGAGCGTTTGAAAAAGCCGGACTGGATCCGCGTGAAGGCGGCGAGCCCGTCGTCGCGTTTCTACGAGATCAAGGACATCCTGCGCGCCAACAACCTCGTCACCGTGTGCGAGGAAGCCAGCTGCCCGAACATCGGCGAATGCTTCGGCAAGGGCACCGCGACCTTCATGATCATGGGCGACAAGTGCACGCGCCGCTGCCCGTTCTGCGACGTCGGCCACGGCCGCCCGGACCCGCTCGACGTCAACGAGCCGGGTAATCTTGCCAAGACCATCGCCGACCTGCGCCTGTCGTACGTCGTGATCACGTCGGTCGACCGCGACGACCTGCGCGACGGCGGCGCCGCCCACTTCGTCGAGTGCATCCAGAAGACGCGCGCGCTGTCGCCGAACACCAAGATCGAGGTGCTCGTGCCGGACTTCCGCGGCCGCCTGGAAAAGGCGCTGGACATCTTCGCCGACGGCCTGCCGGACGTGATGAACCACAACCTGGAAACCGTGCCGCGCCTGTACAAGGAAGCGCGCCCGGGTGCCGACTACCAGCACTCGCTCGTGCTGCTGCGCGACTTCAAGGCCAAGTACCCGAGCGCCGTGACGAAGTCCGGCCTGATGGTCGGCCTGGGCGAGACGGACGAGGAAATCCTGGAAGTGATGCGCGACATGCGCGCGCACGACATCGACATGCTGACCATCGGCCAGTACCTGGCCCCGTCGAACTCGCACCTGCCGGTGCGTCGTTACGTGCATCCGGACACCTTCAAGATGTTCGAAGAGAAGGCGTACGAGATGGGCTTCGTGCACGCGGCCGTCGGCGCGATGGTGCGTTCGTCGTATCACGCCGACCAGCAGGCGCACGAAGCGGGCGTCGCCGCGTAAGCATTTCCTCCGATTCAGGGCGCGATCGATCATCGGTCGCGTATCCCGCGTGGGCACGGGGTAGCCACCCTACCGTAGGGTGGGCGGCCTCCGCCCACGCGTTCCACCGGCGCTCGCCGACCCGAACTTCTTTTCTCCCGCGTGATTTGCCGAACGGTGTTACATCACCGCGTGCGTTATATTCGCGCCATCGACCAGCCGTGCACCCAAGAACATGAGCGAACACCACCACCGTACTTCCCCCTCCGACGACGACACCCAGGACGACGACGCCTTCCTCGAACGCGAGCTCGGCCTGTCCGCGCGCGGCGTCGAGCTGGTTCGCATGGAAGGCCGCGTCTTCCTGCGCTTCGCGGGCGCCGTGCGCGTGGATGGCCTGCACGTCGAGTACCGCCTCGTGCCCGCGCGCGGCGTGCTGGCCAAGCCGAGCAAGTGGCGCAAGATGGATTTGCAGGCCCGGCGCGAGCTGGTCGAGGAGCGCGCCACGCGCGACGCCGTCGACGACCTGAACCAGGAAGTCGAGGAATTCGTGCGCGAGATCGCCGACCAGGCGGACGAGTTCGGCTTCGACCCGATGCTGTTCCTGCACGTGCTGGAAGAGCTGKAGACGTCCGAGCCGGCCGAGTTCGTGTTCGACCGCATCCGCCAGCGCCTGCTGCACGCCGGCGAGCGAGAGCAGGAAGAGCGCCACGCCGCCCGCACCAAGGAAAGCATCAACCTGGCCGAATACCCGGCCTCGTTCGAAGTCGCCAGCAAGATGGCGCGCCGCTTCATCGCGCTGCTGGGGCCGACCAATTCCGGCAAGACGCACCGCGCGATGGAACACCTGGCCCAGGCCGACAGCGGCGTCTATCTCGCGCCGCTGCGCCTGCTGGCGCTGGAGAACTACGAACGCCTGCAGAACACGGTCGATGCGGATGGCGAACCCATCAAGGTCAGCCTGGTCACGGGAGAAGAGCGCCGCCTGGCCGAGGGCGCGACGCACGTCGCCAGCACGGTCGAGATGCTGGACACGAAGACGCCCGTGCAGGTGGCCGTGATCGACGAGATCCAGATGCTGGCCGACCGCGACCGCGGCGCCGCCTGGACGGCGGCCGTGTGCGGCGCGCCGGCGTCCGTCGTGTACCTCGTCGGAGCGCCAGAAGCGCGCCGGGCGATCGAGGCGCTGGCCGAGCGCCTGGAGTGCCCGCTCGAAGTGCACGTGCTGAAACGCAAGGCACCGCTGTCGATGGAAGCCGGCGCCGTGCGCAAGCTGAGGAACCTGAAACGGGGCGATGCCGTTATCGCCTTCTCGCGGCGCGAGGTGCTGATGTGGCGTGACATGATCACGGAGATGGGCCTGTCCGTCGCCACCGTCTACGGCAATTTATCTCCGGAAGTGCGGCGTGCGCAGGCCGAGCGTTTCCGCGAGGGACAGGCCGACATCGTCGTCGGCACGGACGCCCTCGCGATGGGCCTGAACATGCCGATCCAGCGCATCGTGATGACGACGGCCGTCAAGTACAACGGCTACGAGGAAGAAGAAATCTCCGCCGCGCTGGCCAGGCAGATCGCCGGCCGCGCCGGCCGTTATGGCGTCCACGAGGAAGGTTTCGTTGCCGGCTACGATGACGACACGCACGAGACCATGCGCTCGTTGATGAAGGAAAAGATCCCGCCCGTGCCGGCCAGCGGCTTCGCCGTCGCGCCATCGCTGGAGCAATTGCACCGCATCTCGTCCGTGACGGGCGAGACGTCGCTGGTGAAACTTTTAAAGCGCTTCGTGCACAACATCGACGTGCCGGACGGTTTCTTTTATCCGCGCATCACCGAGGAACAGAACGAGCGCGCCGAGTGGCTCGATACGCTCGACCTGAGCGTGGCGGAAAAATTCACGATGTCGCTCGTGCCCATCTCGACCAAGGTGCCGACGCTGGAAAGCGCCTGGTCGCACTGGGCGCAGTCGCTGGCAAAACGAAAAGTCTGCAGGTTGCAACCTCATCCGCAGGAATTGTTTTGGCAAACCCTGCAGGAAGTCGAGGACACCTGCCGTATGTATTCCGCGTATGCCTGGCTCGGCTACCGCATGCCGGAATTCTTCCCCAGCATCGAGGAAGCGCAGACGTTGGCGCGCGAGGCGTCGGAGCGTGTCGATGCCTTGCTTCAGCAGCAGAATGCGGCGACCCGCAAGCGGCAGGCGCGCAAGGAGCGCGCGCGCTGGTAGGCGCGGCCCTGCCCGTCAGTCGGGTTTGCCTGCCCGGACTTGCCCCACGGCTTCCATCCACTCGTCCCACAGGGCCGGATCGCTCGCCTGGCCGTCGTCGCCCAACCGGTAGCCGGCCAGCAGGTCGGCCAGGTCGAGCGACTCCGTCAACTCGACTTCGCGTTCGAGGAAAGCCAGCATGACCCGGTAGGCCTGTTCGACCGTCAACGTTTGCGCGCTTGCATCCATCATTGCCTCCATGTCGATGGTGTGAGCTTACGCCGATGCACGTCGCTATGGCATGCAGTAGGACGCGATGCCGGAATCGCCCGGGCCGGCGGCGGCGACGTCGGCCGGCGGATAGCCGTTGCCCAGCGCCAAGGTCTGGCCGCCTTCGTAGCGCAGGCTCAACTGGTCGCCGGAATAGTCGGGCAGGGCGCGCGGCACATAGATGGCGAAGCGGTATTCCAGGTGCGCATAAAAGCCATGACGGAAGACCTGGCTGGACGGGCCGCGCTGGAGCTCCGCCGCGATCGCATTGGCGAGTACCTGCGTGTCGAAGCGGCTGTTGACGTCGGCCGTGTCGTCCAGCCGCAGCGTATAGGGCTGCAGGGGACCGTAGCGGCGGCCCGCGAACTGCACGCGCAGGCGGTCGACGTCGAAATAAAAGCTGGGGATGTTGGCGCCGCTGACGTCCAGGCCGCACAACAGGAACACGGCCCAGAACCCGTGCGAATCCAGGGGCAGCACGGCGTGCACGGGCGCGCGGTTGGGCAGCTCGACGGGGTTGGTGAAATCGATCCGGTGGACGTTGGCAACATGCTGGTAATGCAGCACCACGGTGTTGCGCAGACCGGTATCGACGGTGGTGCAGCCTGCGGCCATCAGCAGGCCCGGTACGAGGGCATACGTGATCAGCTTGCGCATCGGTTCCTCCTTTTGCCGGCGACAGTGTGGAACAGCGCTGGCGGGCGCGTCAAGCTTGGTCCGAACAGGACGATGAAGTTTGCGGGAGGTCAGCGGTGCGCAGTGTTGACCGTCGCGTTGCGGATAGCCGTAGGGTGGGCACCATGTGCCCACGCGTGACGTGTGCGGTCCGCCGGCGTAACGCGTGGGCTCGTTTCATTTGGGGCCCCCGACCCCAAATGCCCACCCTACGATTTCAACGACTTTTGCAATAAGGCGTGCAACGCCGTGAAATCCGGCTCGCCGAGGTAGCGCTTGAGGATCTTGCCATCCTTGCCGATGACGAAGGTGGTCGGCGTCATGTTGACGTCGCCGAACTGCTTGGCCAGGTCGCCGCCGGAATCGAGCGCCACCTTGAACGGCAGCTTGCGCGTCTCGGCGTAGTTCAGGACGTAGTTCGGCGGATCGTCTTTCATCGCCACCGCGACGAATTCCAGGCCGTCCTGCTTGAACTTGTCGTACGTCTCGACCATCTGCGGCATTTCCTTCACGCAGGTGGCGCACGACGTGGCCCAGAAATTGATCATCACGACCTTGCCGCGCAAGTCCTGCGTGCTGATCTTCTGGCCGCTGATGGTAATGAACGTGACGTCGGGCGCCTGCTGCTGCTGGCTGAACGTGGCGAAGCCGATGCCGGCGATCGCCAGTACGGCCGCGCCGATGACGGCCGGCTTGACCCAGGTGCGTCTGACGCTGGTAGTGGGAGCGGTCATGGTTGGTTCATCCTGCAATGCCCATCAGGCGACATCACTCATTATAGAACCGCTGCCGGCGCCTTGCCGGCAGCGGTCATGCACGATTTACGTGCCCTGCGGCTGGGGTTGCACCGGCT
>NZ_JBFUDR010000364.1:0-5374 GCF_056404615.1 Massilia sp. P2_C2
GCGCGGAGGCCCGCGCGGACCTGGGCCGGGCCCGCGCGCTCGGCGGCAGCGGCGACGCATTCGATGCGCTGGCGGACGCGCTGCAACCGCGCGCCGGCAATCCGGACGCGACGATCGCAGCCGGTTACACGTGGGCCGCGAGCCTGTCGTCGGGCTGGACGGACGTGGGCGCCGCGCCGCGCTGGAACGACCAGACGGCCAGCGTGCGCCATTACACGAAGGGCGGTTCGCTCGCGTTCGAGACCTTGCGCGCGCACCGCTTCGGCCAGCATGATTACGCCTGGGCGCTGGATGGGTATGCGAACCTGTGGTCGGGCGCCTACGCGAACCTGCGCTACCAGCGCGGCGCGGCCGCGCGCCTGTTCCCCGCGAACGCCGGCCGTGCGGAGCTGTACCAGTCGCTCGGCAACGGCTGGGAAGCGTCGGTCAGCGACGATGTCCTCGGCTTTGCGTCGCGCGTCAACATCTATGGCGTGACCATCGCGAAATACACCGGCGACTGGTACCTCCAGCTGCGTCACCAGAACATCGTCTCGGCCGGCTCGCACGGCACCGGCGAACGCCTGTTGGCGCGCTGGTATTATGAGGGCGATGCCGATACGTATGCGGAAGCGACCGTCAACAGCGGTCGCAGCGACGATCCGTTGAGTCTGGTCGGCGGCCAGAGCCGCTCCGGCGGCGGCAGCGTCACGTGGGTGCGCTACTGGACCCCGGCCTGGGGCACGCGCGTGGGCGCCAGTTTCTCGCGCGCCAGCGACGCGGATAACCAACGCGGCCTGACCGTCGCGCTGTATCGCCGCTGGTGACGCTCGCCGGCCGGGCCGGTCTGCCGGGCGGTAGGGCGGGCATTTGAGGCCGGGGGCCTCAAATGAGACGTGCCCACGCGGACGCAGGCGAATCGGAAACTTCTGCGTGGGCACAGGGGTGCCCACCCTACGGGACTGCCGCGCTTCAGTGCACGACCAGCACCGGCAGATTGCAGTGGGTGAGCACCCGTTGCGTCTCGCTGCCGAGCAGCCGCGCGGCCATGCCGTGGCGCCGGGTCGAGCCCATCACGATCAGGTCGCAGCCTTGCGCGTGTGCCGTCGCGATGATGCCTTCCCACGCCGGCCCGGCCGGGACGAGGACCGTCTCGCACGGCACGCCCGCGCTGTCGGCGCAGCGGCACACATAGGCGAGGGCGTCGCGACCCTGCTGCTCGGCCTGCAGACGGAACGCGTCGTAGGCCGGCAGCCCGGCGCCGCCCGTCTCGACGAAGGGCGATTCGAGCAGCACGTGCACGGCCACGATCGTGCCCCCGCCCAGCCCGGCCTGGCCGAGTGCGGCCTGGACCGGTCCGCAGGCCCGCTCGGTACCGTCGGTGGCCACGAGGATGCGCTTGTACATGCTGGTTTATCCCCGGGCGTGGGCCTTCGACTGCGGCCGCATCACGAGCACGGGGACATTGGCGTCGGCCAATACCTTCTCGGTCACGCTGCCGGCTATCAGTCGCGACAGGCCGCGCCGGCCGTGCGAGCCCATGAAGATCAGGTCGCAGCCCTGGCTGTCGGCGGTCGCGACGATGGCCTCGGCAGGCGTATAGTCGAGCATCGCCAGCGGGGTGCACGTCACGCCGGCGGCGGCGCACGCGTCGGCCACGCGGCGTGCCCGTTCGTTGGCGGCGGCGAGCAGCACTTCGTCGTCGAGGCCGGGGTCGATGGCCATTGCCGCCTCGGCGGAGGCAATGGGCGATTGCGGTTGTCCCACGGCCAGGGCGACAATCTCGCTGCCGTGCGCACGCGCGAATGCGATGGCAGCTTTTTCGGCGGCAGCCGAGATGTCGGAGCCGTCCGTGGGGACGAGGATGCGGTCATACATGGCGGTCCTCCTGAGCGTATTTGTAGATACGATATCAGGATGGCGAACTCGCCATGCAAAATCTTTGATCTATCTCAAATCGGCGGTGCGAAAACTTCCCTCGGCCACGACGCGACCGCCACCGCCCACGGCGAAATTGCCCGCGGCCAAGTCGGCGCCCAACACGAGTTCGCTGCCGAGCGGCGCCGGCGCGCGGAAGCGGCCTTCCAGTGCGAGGATGCGGCGGCCGCAGGCCTGTTCCAGCTCCGCACAGGCGCGCGCCAGCGTGTGCATGCCGTGGATGATCGGCCGTTGCAGGCCCATCAGCCGCGCCGACCACGTCCACAGGTGGATCGGGTTCCAGTCGCCCGAGATGCGGGCATAGGCGCGGCCCATGCCGCGCGGGATGCGCCAGCCGGCCAGGACCGGCAGGTCGTCCTTGTCCTTGCGTGCCTGGCGCGGATTGCGCTGGCCGCGCACCAGCAGATAGGTGCTGCGGCACGTGAAGATGTCCGTGCCCTGCTGGCGCGCGACGGTCTCGAGGGCCGCGATCACGGCGCCGTTCTCGGCCGGCGGGCGGATGTTGACCGTCGTCGACAGCACGAGTGGCACGCCGGGCCGCGGCTCGGCCAGCGCCCGCAACGCGTTTTCCGTGTGCACGGTACCGGGCAGGCGAAATGGAAAGGCGTCGTCCAGCATCGTCGCCACGTGGGCGCGCTGGGCCAGCAGATAGTAGTAGGTGAGGGGGATGCCTTCGTCGCGGAACCCGAGGGCCTTGCGGTAGCGGCGCAGTTGGTGCGGATCGATGCGGTCGAGGATGTAGTTGGTGCGTGGTGTTGGTACGCCGTTCAGCCGGCGCGGGTGCTTGAACAGGGCCCGCAACAGGACGGCGGCGCCCAGCGGGGGAAGCGGTGACGGTGAGTCGGAGGTCATCGGGGTCTTCGGGGATGCAAAATCCTATTGTGCCTGAAATTTTACGTCGGGTAGCAAGACTTGTGACTTTGGCTCATCCGCGTTACCCTATCGAATTGGAATAAAGAATCACTGTTTTAGATGAGGATGGAATGAAGAAGCAAGCGTTGTGCGTATTGGCGTTGTCCGCCGCTGGCCTGGCGATGGCCCAGGAGACGGTGAAGATCGGCCATGCGGCCGCCATCACGGGTCCGGTTGCCCATTTCGGCAAGGACAGCGAAAACGGCGCGCGCATGGCGGTCGACGCGCTGAACGCACGCGGCGCGACGATTGCCGGGAAGAAGGTCAAGTGGGTGCTCGTGCCGGAAGATGATGGCGGCGACCCGAAAGCGGCTACGGCGGCGGCCCAGAAGCTGGCGGATGCGAATGTGAACGCCGTGATCGGCCACGAGACGTCGGGCACGACGATCCCGGCCGCGAAGATCTACAACGACGCGGGCATCCCGCAGATCTCGCCGTCGGCCACGAACCCGAAGTACACGCAACTGGGCTACAACACGGCGTTCCGTGTCGTGGCGAACGATGTCCAGTTGGGCCGCGCGCTGGGCCGCTATGCCGTGACGAAGATGGGCGCGAAACGCATCGCCGTCATCGACGATCGCACGGCGTACGGGCAGGGCCTCGTGACGGAATTCACGAAAAGCCTGGCCCAGCAGGGCCTGCAGCCTGTCGCGCGCGAATTCACCAAGGACTCGGCAACGGACTTCGCCGCCATCCTCACGCGCATCCGTGCCGGCAACCCCGACCTCGTGTTCTTCGGCGGCATGAACGCCGTGGCGGGCCCGATGCTGCGCCAGATGAAGCAGTTGGGCATCAACGCGCGCATGATGGGCGGCGACGGCATTTGCTCGGACGCCATGCAACCGCTGTCGGGCAATACGATGACGGACGGCCAGGTCGTGTGCGCCGAGGCGGGGGGCGTGGAAGAGAAGGGCAAGGCCGGCATGGACAAGTTCCGCGCCGACTATAAAAAGCGCTATGGCATCGACGTCCAGATCATTGCGCCATATTCCTACGACGCCGTGATGGCGATCGCGGCCGCGATGGACAAGGCCGGCTCCAGCGCCCCGGCAAAATACCTGTCGGAGCTGGCGAAGGTGCACTATCCGGGCGTGACGGGCACCATCGCGTTCGATGCCCACGGCGACATCCGCGACGGCGTGCTGACCTTGTACACGTTCAAGGGCGGGCATCGCACGCCGATCGGCGTCACGAAATAGACTTGACGGCGGACGGTCGGGTGGAAGGCAGGACCGGGCGCCGGTCGTCCGTGTCTGCGAGCATCAGCTCGTCCAGCAGGCGGCGGCTGGCCTCCAGTACCTGGTCGGACACGGCCGGGTTGCCCTTGGCGGCGCCGCGCGCGACCGCGAGCGCGCCGATCATCGTGGCCACGACGACCATCGCGCGGGACAGCGCGTCGCAGCCCGGGTCGTTGACCGCGATCTGGCGCTCGAACGCGCGCACCATCACCATATAGCCTTCCGTGAAGCGGGCGCCGATCGCCCTGTCCTGGCGCCCGATCTCGCTGGCCGACGCCGCCATCGCGCAGCGGTCGCCGTACTCGTCGCGGCTGTCGGGCGAGAGATACTGGTCGAGGAAGCGTGCGAGGTCGGGCATGCCGTCCATGGTCGCGGAGAACATGCGCGAATTGGCCTGGTCGAGCCCATACGACAAGGCTTCCAGCGCCAGTTCTTCCTTCGAGCGGAAATGGGCATACAGGGCGCCGTGCGTGAGGCCGGCTTCCTTGCTGATCTCCGCCACGCCGACGCCGTCGATGCCCCGTTCGCGGAACAGCCTGCTGGCCGCACGGATCAATGCGGCGCGGTTGTCGGCGGCCTTCTCTTTGCTGATTCTCATGCTGTGCTGTCCGGCGTTACCGGGTCGGGATAATGATTGTGGCTGCGAGTATAGCGCTTCACTTACCCAGCGCGCGTAGCAAAATTGTTGACAAAGCCACGATTCCAGCAGCAGGAACCATAGGTTTGCACCATTCCGGGGCGCGACCATGTGTTACATTGTGTTCGCCACGTTTGGTTGCAGCGCGGCATACGGACGGGGCGCCGGGCATGGATACGGTATGCTGCGGGCTGCGTTCAACCACCGACCTTGGAGACCGTCGATGCCGCTCCATCCCGAGGCGCGAGTGGACGCGCCGTTCTATGTGGTCCTCAACGCGGGTTCAGGCCGTGCCGAGGCTGACGTGCGCAGCGCGACGATCCGCGCCGTACTCGGCGCGGCCGGCCGCGCCTGTGAACTGGACGTCGTGCACGACAGCGCCCGGCTGGACGATGCCGCGCGCCMGATGGCGCAGCGGGCCGGGCGCGACGGTGCCATCCTCGTCGCGGCCGGCGGCGACGGCACCCTGAATGCGGTCGCGCATGCGGCCGTCGAATACGGCTGCGTGTTCGGCGTGCTGCCGCAGGGCACATTCAATTATTTCGGCCGTACGCACGGCATCCCGGAATACCTGGCCGACGCCGTGCGCGCACTGCTGCGCGCGCGCGCGCGGCCCGTGCAGATCGGTCTGCTGAACGACCGCATCTTCCTCGTCAACGCGAGCGTGGGC
>NZ_JBFUDR010000365.1:0-5364 GCF_056404615.1 Massilia sp. P2_C2
GTCCAGCAGGGCAGCGCCCACCCGCTGGCGCGCGCCGTGACGGAACTGGCGGCGGCGCGCGAGGTCGCGGCGCCGCCTGCGCAGGACGCCGCCGCGCTGCCGGGCCGCGGTGTGCGCGCCGAGGTGGAAGGCGCCACTGTCTGGCTGGGTAACCAACGGCTGCTGGACGAGATCGGGGCCGGCGTCAATCTTCCGGCGGCACTCGTCGCCGCGGCCGAACGGCACGAGGCCGCTGGCCGCACCGTCTCGTGGCTGGCGCGCGGGCGGGGCGGGCAGGGCGGGCTTCTCATCGTGGAAGGCGTGCTTGCGTTCGGGGACCGCATCAAGCCGACGAGCGCCTTTGCCGTCGCCCGCCTGCGCGACCTCGGCGTGGACAGCATGATGCTGAGCGGGGACAACGAAGGCAGCGCCCGCGCCGTCGCGCAGGGTGTGGGCCTCGCGCGCTGGGTCGCGCACGTGCAGCCGCAGGACAAGGCCGACGTCGTCCGTGGGCTGATGCAGGAAGGGCACAAGGTGGGCATGGTGGGCGACGGCATCAACGACGCGCCGGCGCTGGCCGCGGCCGCTGTCGGCATCGCGATGGCCGGCGGGACGGACGTCGCACTGCACACGGCCGGCATCACGCTGATGCGCGGCGATCCGCTGCTGGTGGCGGACGCCATCGACATCTCGGACCGCACGTGGCGCAAGATCCGCCAGAACCTGGCGTGGGCCTTCGTCTACAACGTCATCGGCATACCCGTCGCGGCACTCGGCCTGCTGAACCCGGTGCTGGCGGGGGCGGCGATGGCGGCGAGTTCCGTCAGCGTCGTCACCAATGCGCTGTTGCTGCGGCGCTGGCGGCCGGCGCCGCGCCTGGTCGCGGGGCATGTGGACGATCCGCTTCCCTATCTGCCTGAATTCGCAAAGCTTTCAACCAACGGGGCCAACGCGCCCCAAGCACAAGGAGCACACACGATGTATGAACTGACCGTCGAAGACATGAGCTGCGGCCACTGCGTGGGCCGCGTCACCAGGTCCGTGCAGGCCCTCGACAAGGATGCGAAGGTCGAGGTCGACCTGCCGACGAAAAAGGTCAGGGTCGACAGCACGGCGGACCTCGACGCGATCGCGCAGGCGATCGATGCGGCCGGCTATCCGGTGACGGACCGCCTCACTCGAACTTCCTGACGATACCGATCCACACGCGCCGGGCGACGAAGTGATCGAACCCGGCCTGGCGGAACGTGCGCGTATCCGTGCGCCAGGTGCGTTTGCTACCGTCGAAGAGATCGTTGGCGTTGACCGTCAGGCCGAGCGCCTTGCCGAATGCATGCTTCCACGTGACGTTCACGCTGCTGGTGGGGCCGGTGCGGCCGAGCGGCACGACGCCGGCCGACTGGACGTGCGCGTCGAGCGCCAGGTCGTCGTGTGCATTGCTGTATGCGACCCTGGCGTTCAGGTAGCCCGCGACACCGTCCTGGCGCACGGGGCCGGCGATATCGGGCGTATCGAGCACGACGTGATACGCGCCAACGTCCATACCCAGGCGCAAGCCCGCAACGGGCGTCCAGTCGACGGTACCCGTTATCCCGGCCGAGCGGGCCTGACCGCCATTCTGCTTCGACGTGACCAGCACGCCGCCGGCGAGGCTGTGCGCATCGAACACGGTATTGCGGGTGGCGCGGTAGAACGCGGTCACGCCGCCGTCCAGGCGGGATCCGCTCGCGTGCGTGCCGATCTCCCATGACGTCAACCGCTGCGGCCCGAGGCCGGGATTGCCGCGGCTGAGGTTCTGCGCATCGACATACGTCGTGAACGGATTCAGGTCGCGCGGATCGGGCATCTGCAGGCTGCGGCGAAAGGCGAACGTCGCCTCGGCATCGTCGCCGAACGCGTACTTCAGGTGCAGGCTCGGATCGAACGCCCGCCAGTAGGTGGGCCGTTCTGTCGCCACATGAAGCGCCGTGCGCCCGGCCCGTCCACCCAGCAGCGCTTCCCATTTGCCGAGCCTGACCTGGTCGGTCACCCAGGCGGCGGCCGACGTCGTCGTCACGGTATAGCCATTGGTCGTGGCGGGATCCGGTGTCGCGGCACCGGTCGCGGGATCGACGTGCGCCTGCTCGTTGTCGATGGCGTCGGCCTGGCGCCGCAAATCGAGGCCCGCGCCCCACTGGCCGAGCGTATGCGCCCGGCTCCAGTCCAGCGTGGCCTGGTCGAGCTGGCGCGCCGTGCGCGTTGTCCCGTGGCTGTAGTCGGTATCTCGCGCCGGTGCGATGAAGACGTCGCGATACGACTTGTCGACGAGGCCGCGCGAGGCACTGTGCTGGACCGTCGCCTTCAGCGCGACACCATCGGCCTGGCGGCTGTAGCTGGCGCCGGCGCTGTCGTCGGACTGCGCGTTGGGGCCGTCCGAGATGCGGTGATAGCGCGTCTCGCCGGCGTCCGCACGGTCCTCGTCGAGGACGTCGAACACGGGACGCGACCGGCGCGCATTGTGGCGCGCCGACAGGCTGAGGACGCCGCCGCCGTCCAACGCAGCGTCGATGCCCAGCGCGGCGCTTTGCACGACGCGGCGCACGAAGACTGTCGACGTCTGCAGCGTGTGTCCGGACGGTGCGCCCGCCCAGTCGACCTCCGACCGGCGCACCTTGAGCGTGCCGTCATGGCGCAGCGCCGCACTGGCGTGCACGCTGATGCCGCTCTCCGTCGCATCGCCGGACGCGCCGGCGTTCCACAGCCCCTGGTCGGCGATGCTGCCCTGTACCTGCGCGCGGGATCCGGGCTTGCGGTTGCGCTTCAGGACGATGTTGACGATCGCACCGCCGCGCGCATCCAGCGCGGCCGACGGGTTCGTGATGACCTCGACGCTCGCGATGTCGGCGCCGCTCATCGTCTGCAGCGCCAGCGCGCGGTCGTCAAGCGACCCGGACAGCTGCGCCGACGGCTTGCCGTCGACGAGGACCGTCACCTGCGGATTGCCCTTGACCGCCATCTGGCCGTCGGCCGACGCCGTGACCTCGGGCAGGGACTGCAGCACGTCCTGCGCGGTGCCGTTGGCCGCGCGGGCCATGCCGGCCACGTCGTGCACCGACTTGTCGAGCTTCCTGGCGACCGGCGGCCTGCGCCCCGTGACGACGACGGCCGTGGTGGCCGGTGCGGCCGGGTCGCCGTCGCCGGCATGCGTGGTGACGGGAAGCGCGGCGAGTCCGAACAGGATCGTAAAACGTATCGCAGGTGCTCTGGGCATGATGTCCTTTCATCCGATGCGGGCCACGGTGGCCTCCGGATTGTCGGGGACGATCATCCGTCCAGGGCGACCTGTGTGACGGCATGCCCGTCCGGCGGGACGGGCGGCCCAGCGCGGATCAGTGACCCGTATGCCCGCCGCCGTTCGCGCCACGTCTGGCGGTGCCGATCACCTCGCCGTGCGCCGGCACCGCCGGTGCGCTCGCGGTGTCGGGCACAGGGCCCGTCCACTCGCGGGCCACCGTGCCGGCGGGGTATTGATACCAGCCGGGATCGCGATAATCGCCGCGCGCCAGGCCTTCGCGCACCTTGATGACGGTGAACATGCCGCCCATCTCGATGTCGCCGAACGGACCGCGGCCGGCCATCATCGGCAGCGTGTTCTCCGGCAACGCCATGTGCATGCCGCCCATCGAACCGCCCCGGTCGCCCATCACCATATAGCCCGGCACGAGGTCGTTGATGGTCTGCGCCACGCCGGCCTGGTCGACGCCGACGAGGTTCGGCATGCCGTGGCTCATCGCGTTCATCGTGTGGTGCGACTTGTGGCAGTGGAAGGCCCAGTCGCCCGGATTGTCGGCGATGAATTCGATGGCCCGCATCTGCCCCACGCCGACGTCGACCGTGACCTCGGGCCAGCGCGCGGCGGGCGGGATCCAGCCGCCGTCCGTGCCGGTCACCTCGAAGCGGTGGCCGTGGATGTGGAACGGGTGGTTCGTCATCGTCAGGTTGCCCATGCGGATGCGCACGCGGTCGTCCTTGCGCACGACCATCGGATCCGTGCCGGGGAAGGCGCGGCTGTTGATGGTCCACAGGTTAAAGTCCAGCATCGTGTTCACGTTCGGCGTGTAGTTGCCGGGGGCGATGTCGTACGCGTTCAGCAGGAACACGAAGTCGCGGTCGACGGCATGCTGGCGCGGGTCCTTCGGATGCGTGATCCACAGGCCCATCATGCCCATCGCGATCTGCGTCATCTCGTCCGAGTGCGGGTGGTACATGAACGTGCCGGCGTAGCGCGCGACGAATTCGTAGACGAAGGTCTTGCCGGGGGCAATGGCGGGCTGGTTCAGTCCCGCGACGCCATCCATGCCGTTCGGGAGCAGCTGGCCGTGCCAGTGGATCGTCGTCGCTTCCGGCAGCCTGTTCGTCACGAAGATGCGCACCCGGTCGCCCTCGACGACCTCGATGGTCGGGCCGGGGCTCTGGCCGTTGTAGCCCCACAGGTTCGCCTTCATGCCGGGCGCGATCTCGCGCACGACGGGTTCGGCGACGAGGTGGAATTCCTTGACGCCGTCCTTCATGCGCCAGGGCAGGCTCCAGCCGTTCAGGGTCACGACGGGGTTGTACGGCCGGCCGCTCGCAGGATGCAGCGGCGGCTGCGTGGCGGGCGAGGATTGCTGCGGGGCTTCCGGGATCGCGGCGGCGGCGGCCTTCGAGACGAGCGAGGCGCCGACCATGGCGCCCGCGGCGCCGGTGATGAAGTTTCTACGGGTGGTCATTCCTGGGTTCCTTGAAACGGGCGCCGAGCGCGGATTCGAGTTCGGCATTCGCGGTCCAGAAGGCCTGCAGCGCCTCGATGTACGCCGTCACGGCCGTCGCCTGCTCGCGCGCGTCGGCCAGCAGGTCCTGCGGGCTGGCGAGCATGCCGTTGTAGCGCAGCAGGGTCTCTTTGCCGATCTTCCTGCGCAGCGGGATGATGGTGTCGCGGTAATGGCGCGCCACGTCGTAGGCGTTGCGGTAGGCGAGATAGCGCTCGCGCGCCTCGCTGCGCGCCGTCACGGCGGCGAGCAGCACGCGGTTCACTGCCTGCATGTACGTGGCCTCGGCGCGCGCGACGCGGGCGCCGCCCCAGTCGAACAGCGGCAGTTCCAGCGACAGCGCGTAGCCGCGTTCCGCAGGCGCATCCGTCTGCGACTTGTTGGCGTAGCCGAGGTCGAACACGTTGATGAAGCGCGTCGTGCGCGTGAGGCCCAGATCGGCGGCCGTGGCGGCCGCTTCGGCCTTGGCCGCCTGCACGTCGAGCCGCTGCGCCAGTGCGATGCGTTCCACGTCCGCGGGTTCCGCCGGCGCGGCCGGCAGGTCGGGCAGGTGGTCGGGCAGGGCGTATCCCGCATCCTTGCCCCACAGGCCCAGCGC
>NZ_JBFUDR010000366.1:0-5354 GCF_056404615.1 Massilia sp. P2_C2
GGCCTGGACGGCCGGCGCGGCCTGGGCCGGTTCTGCGGTTTCCTGCGCATAGGCTTGCTGGATGAGGCCGGCGAGCACGCTCAGGCCAAGCACGACTTGCCGGCGCTGCCGACGCCGCTGTACGGACTTCTCGATCATTACTGTCTCCTGTTTTTTTGCCTGGACGTGCCGATGGGCCGTCTTTATCGTTGGGCAAAATCAGTGTAGGAGGACAATGTTAACGGTGTCAATTGACCAAACATAAATGTTATGCGCAAACATACGCGCAAACTGCGCATTTATAAGGCGTTTACCATTTAACTGCCTTACAGTATTTTGTTGAATCTCATTTCTCAACACCAAAAAATGGTAGCGCATAGCAAATCGAATTCTGTTGTAGATGTCTGACATCTTACGATTAATTCTCCTGAACCCATACTTTCGGCCATTTTTCCGTCATTCAAGCGTGTGACAATTCAAACTGTCAGCGTTTTTTGCGAAAAGCCGCCTAATTTTTAGGCGGACATCTGATGTCTATGAAAGTCGCGCTCAATGTCACAAAGTGATCAATTAGACATCAAAAATGCGACTGGAACGCGCAACGACGCGGCAAACGGCCGCTCCCCGCTCAGCGCCGCACGACGATGGGTTTCAGGCCAAGACCGGCCGGCAACGCGCGCGCCGCTGCCTGCGCGAGCGCGCGGGTTTCATACGGGCCGCTGTACAGCCGGTTGACGGTGCCCGAGCGCACGACCTCGATCGCAAGGTCGACGCCGGACTGCCTGATCTTCTCACCCATTTCCTCGGCCTTGCCCGCGCGTCCGTAGGCGCCCAGCTGCAGGTAGAAGCCCGGCTTGAGGTCAGCCAGGTCGACCGGGGTTGCGGGCGGCTGCGTGGGCGTCTGTGTGCGCGCGACGGCGGCGCTGTCCATGTCGACGCGGTCTTCCAGCATGAGGGCCGAGATGGCCGGCGACGGCAGGGCCTGTGCCTCGGAGGCTGCCACGCGCCGCGCGGAAGCGAGCTGGATTTCGTCGCCCGGGAACAGGCGGTCGATCCGGACTTCATGGCTGCCCTTGCCCAGCAGGCCCAGTTTCAATGCGGCCGTGTACGACACGTCGATGACGCGATCGGAATGGAACGGCCCGCGGTCGTTGATGCGCACGACGACCGATTTGCCGCTCTCCAGGCTCGTGATGCGCGCGTACGAGGGAATCGGCAGCGTGGGATGCGCGGCCGTCATCTTGTACATGTCGTAAGGCTCGCCGGACGACGTGCGCTGGCCGTGGAACTTCACGCCATACCAGCTGGCGATGCCGCGCTGCGTGAACGGTTCGTTGTTGATGAGGGGGGTGTACGTCTGGCCGAACACGGCGTACGGCTTGTTGGCGAACTTGGCGTAGGGTTCGTACTTGACGACGGCGTCGGGGGTGTTCATCAGGCCCGGCGGCGGATTGGCGCCGGGGCCGTCGTCCTGGTAGTAGCCGCCGCGGCCGGAGCCGGCCGGTGGGAGGTTCGGAAGCGCGGGGTCCACGCGAGTGACCTTGTGCTTCCAGGGCAGCGGGATCAGGCTTTTGTGTTCGCCGTTCTGGTCCGTGGTACTGCACCCCGCCATCATTGCCAATACTGCAATGACCGCTGGGAGTAACCTCGGAACGGCCATTGCGTTCTCTTGCATATCAGGTCTGCACCAGTTTGCGGTGTCTTTGAATACTCATCAATATACCACTGCAGAGGCCCAAAGTAATCAGCGCGGTACCGCCGTAGCTCATGAAGGGAAGCGGAACTCCGACCACGGGCAGGATGCCGCTGACCATGCCCATGTTAATGAAAGCATAAGTAAAAAACATCATCGCGATCGCCCCCGCCAGCAGGCGGGTGAACAGGTTCGGCGCATTGGCCGCGATCATCATCGCGCGTCCGATCAGCAGCAGGTACAGGAACAGCAGCACGAGATTGCCGATCAGACCAAACTCTTCGGAATACACCGAGAAGATGAAGTCCGTGGTGCGCTCGGGGATGAATTCGAGATATGCCTGCGTACCCTTCATATAGCCCTTCCCGGACACGCCGCCCGAACCGATCGCGATCGTCGACTGGATGATGTGGAAGCCCTTGCCGAGCGGGTCGGACGTGGGATCGATCAAGGTCATCACGCGTTCGCGCTGGTAGTCGTGCATCATCGACCACGCGACGGGAAGTGCCGCGCAGCCGGCCAGGAACAGTGCACCGAGCGCCCGCCACGACAGTCCGGCCAGGAAGATCACGAAGAAGCCGGAACCGCCCACCAGCAGCGCCGTGCCAAGGTCGGGTTGCCTGGCGATGAGGCCGAACGGAATCGCGAGCAGCAAGGCCGCCACGATGAAGGACTTCCATTGCAGGATACCGGCCCGCGTCTGGAAATACCACGCCAGCATCAGCGGCGTGGCGATCTTCATGATCTCGGATGGCTGGATGTCCACGCCCACGTGCAGCCAGCGCCGCGCGCCCTTCTTGATGGTGCCCGCGGCGGCCACCGCGAGCAGCAGCGCGACGCCGAACGTATAGATCGGCACGGCCAGGCGCAGCAGCGTCTGCGGCGGTACGACGGCGGCCACCCACATGAACACGAAGGCGGCCATGATGTTGCGGATCTGGCCTTCCAGGCGGCCCGGGAAATCGTGACCGGCCGAGGACAGCGTGACGAGGCCCGTGCACAGCAGCAGGAACAGGATCAGCGTCAGCGCCGGATCGAATACGGTGAAGTAGGGTTTGAGGCGCCGGCTGAGCGAGCGGCGTTCGGGGAAATGCGCCATGGTTCAGTCCTTGTTGCCGGGCGTTTCGCCGCCCGGCCTGAAGTCGGCGCCGGCCGTAGGCGCCACCTGGTCTTCGTCGGCCGGTTCCGGATCGGCGGGCTTCGGCGCCGGCCTGTCGGCGTCGCCCGGGCGCTTGCCGAGCAGGTAGTAATCGAGCGCCTTGCGCGCGATCGGTGCCGCCACAGCCGCACCGAAGCCGGCGTTTTCCACCACCAGCGCGAGCGCGATGCGCGGATGGTCGGCCGGGGCGAACGCGATGAACAGCGCATTGTCGCGCAGGCGTTCCGGCGTCGCGGCGGCGTTGTATTTCTGGCCCTTCAGGCCCACCACCTGCGCCGTACCCGTCTTGCCGGCCACCGTGTACTGCACGTTGCGGAACGGGATGAACGCGGTGCCGCTCTGGTCCGCCGTCACGCCGACCATCGCGCGCTTGACGACGTCGATATTCTGCTGCTTCAGGGCGATGCGGCCGGATTCCTTCGGCACCGTCGGCGTGCGCGCGTGATTGCCGCCATCCTCGAGCAGCTTGACGAGGTGCGGCTTCATGAGCACGCCGTCGTTGGCGAGCGTCGCCACCGCGTGCGCCATCTGCAGCGGCGTGTAGCTGTTGAAGCCGTTGCCGATCGAGATCGAGATCGTGTCCCCGCCGACCCACTTCTGCGCCGCGCGGTTGCGCTTGAAGCGCTCGCGCTTCCATTGCTGCGACGGCAGAATGCCCGTCTTCTCGTGCTCGAGGTCGATACCCGTCTTTTCGCCGAAACCGAACGGCTGCATGAAGTCGTGGATGCGGTCGATGCCCATCTCGTTGCCGAGCTGGTAATAGTAGGTGTCGCAGGACATCGCGATCGAGCGGTACATGTCGATGAAGCCGTGGCCGCCCTTCTTGTCGTCGTTGAAACGGTGGCCGCCCAGCATGAAGAAGCCCGGGTCGCTGATGCCGTATTCAGGCCGGCGCAGCCCGTATTCGAGCGCCGCCAGCGCCATGTACGGCTTGAACGTCGACCCCGGCGGATATGTGCCGGACAGCGGTCGGTTCATCAGCGGCTTGTCGAGCGACGTGTTCAACTCCGACCAGCTCTGCGAATCGATGCCGTCGACGAACAGGTTCGGATCGAAGCCGGGCCGCGACACATAGGCGAGCACGTCGCCCGTCGACGGTTCGATGGCGACCAGCGCGCCGCGGTAATTGCCGAACGCCTCTTCGATGACCTTCTGCAGCTCGATGTCGATCGACAGGATCAGATTGCTGCCCGGCACCGGCGGCGTGCGCGACAGCGTGCGGATCGCGCGGCCGCCGGCCGAGCGCTCGACTTCCTCGTAGCCCGTCTGGCCGTGCAGCTGGGCCTCGTAGCTCTTTTCCAGGCCTTCCTTGCCGATGTGGTCCGTGCCGTTGTAGTTGGCGGCATCGTCGCTGGCCTCGATGGCCTTGGCCTCGTTCTGGTTGATGCGGCCGATATAGCCGAGCACATGCGACGCCACCTCGCCCAGCGGATACTGACGGAACAGGCGCGCCTGCACTTCCACGCCGGGGAAGCGGAAATGCTGGGCGCTGAAGCGTGCCACCTCGTCGTCGGTCAGGCGCGTGCGGATCGGGACGCTGGAAAAATTCTTCGACTCTTCCAGCAGGCGCTTGAAGCGTTTCCTGTCCTTCGGCTCGATCGTGACGAGTTTCGACAACTCGTCGATCACGGAATCGAGGTTGGCCTCCAGCTTGGACGGCGTGATCTCGAGCGTGTAGGCGGAATAGTTGCTCGCCAGGACGACGCCGTTGCGGTCCACGATCAGGCCGCGGTTCGGGACGATGGGCACGAGCGCGATGCGGTTGTCCTCGGCCTGCGCCATGTACTGGCTGTGCTTGACGACCTGCAGCCAGACGAAGCGTGCGACCAGCAGGCCGAAGCAGATGAAGACGAACAGCACCATCGCCGTCAGGCGCATGCGGAACAGGTGGATCTCGCGATCGCTGTCTTTGATCTCGGTCATTCGGCTAACGTTACGAGAAGGGTCTTCAGATCGGAC
Organism: Massilia sp. P2_C2; assembly: GCF_056404615.1. NCBI lineage: Bacteria > Pseudomonadati > Pseudomonadota > Betaproteobacteria > Burkholderiales > Oxalobacteraceae > Massilia > Massilia sp. P2_C2. Next base: position 4,791 of record NZ_JBFUDR010000366.1, read on the forward strand.
GCGTATGGTCCTTGTCGACCGCGCGGCGTTGCGGCGCCAGCAGCAGCCACGTGATCACCGGCCACAACGCCACGGCGATCACGCTCTCGATGAACACGAGCGCGCCGGGGAAGCGGCCCGTCACGAAGAAGCGCACCATCACCTGGATCGCCTGCGTCAGCAGCAGCAGCGGGAACACGTGCATCGCCTGCGTGACGAGCGGGAACCACAGCACGCGGCGATGGATCATGATCGCCAGGTAAGACAGCAGCGTGTACGCGAGGGCGTTCTCGCCAAGCAACGTGGCGTCGTGCACGTCCATCAACAGGCCCATGCAGAACGCGATGCCGATACCGACCTTGCGCGGCTGGTGGATGCCCCAGAACACGAGCACGAGCGCGACGAAGTCCGGCGCGCCCACCCAGCGTCCCCAGGGCAGCAGGTTGAGCATGAAGGCGCAGACCAGGCTGAAGGCGATGAACAGCGGGCTGGCCGGCAGCAGGATGTAGTGCGGGCGGTTCGTCGTCGGCATCAGGCGCCCTCCTTCGGCCGGGGTGCCGCGTTGGCCGCGGCCGGTGCTGCCGG
>NZ_JBFUDR010000367.1:0-5351 GCF_056404615.1 Massilia sp. P2_C2
GTTTCACTCTGCTTGAGCTTTTGGTGGTTATCGTTATCATCGGCTTGCTCGCGGCCTATGTCGGCCCGAAGTATTTTTCCCAACTGGGCAAATCCGAGGTCACCGTCGCCAAGGCCCAGATCGAGGCGTTCGAAAAATCGCTGGACACGTACCGTCTCGACGTCGGCCGCTATCCGACGACGGAGGAGGGCCTGAACGCATTGCTGACGGCGCCGCCGACSGCCGCCGGCAAGTGGAACGGTCCGTACCTGAAGAAGGGCGTCCCGCTCGATCCGTGGGGGCATGCCTACCAGTACCGCGCGCCCGGCACCAAGGGCGAATATGAAGTCGTCTCGCTCGGCAAGGACGGCCAGCCGGGCGGTGAAGGCGAGAACGCCGACATCAGCTCGCAATAAACCACGCCTCCCAGCCTTTCGTTCCCATGCAGTTCGCGGTACGTACCCTTGCTCCCGACATGCGTGTCGCCAGTGTGCTCGTCGATGCGCCGGACGAGGCGGACGCGCGCCGCCAGGTCGAGGCGCGCGGGTTGTACGTCAGCGCGATCGAGCCCGTGCATGCGCCGCTGCTGCGCCGCCAGCGCGGCGGCAAGCTCTCGCTCGTGCTGTTCAGCCAGGAGCTGCTGGCCCTGCTGACGGCTGGCCTGGGTATCGTCGAGGGCCTGGAAGCCCTGCTGGAAAAGGAAGCCAGCCCCGCCACGCGCGGCGTGCTGGAGCGCCTGCTCGCCGGCCTGCGCGAAGGCAAGCGCCTGTCGACCGTGCTGGCCGCGCAGCCCACGCTGTTCCCGCCACTGTACGTCGGCATCGTGCGCGCGGCCGAAGGCACGAGCGACCTGCCGCGCGCGCTCGAACGCTATATCGAATACCAGCAGCGCATCGACATCGTGCGCGCCAAGGTCGTCAGCGCGTCGATCTATCCCGCCATCCTGCTGTGCGTGGGCGGCGGCGTGTCGATCTTCCTGATGTCGTACGTCGTGCCGCGCTTCGCCGAGGTCTACCAGGGCGCGGGCCGCACCCTGCCGTGGATGTCGCGCCTGATGCTCGACTGGGGCCAGTTCGCCGGCCGCCATGCGGGCGGGCTGCTGCTCGGCTTCGCGGCCACCGTGGCGCTCGCCGCCTGGGGCATCCGGCGCACCTTGCGGCGGGGCGGGGCCGCGCGCCTGCTGGCGAAGCTGCCCGGCATCGGCGAGCGCGCACGCATCTATGAACTCTCGCGCCTGTACCTCACCCTGGGCATGCTCAACGAGGGCGGCATCACGCTCGTGAACGCGATCGACACGGTGCAGGGCATGGTCTCGCCCGGCATCGCGAGCGGCCTGAAGGCGGCGCGCACGGCGATCGAGGCGGGGCGGCCGATGTCCGACGCGTTCGAGGCCAATGGCCTCACGACGCCGATCTCGCTGCGCATGCTGCGCGTGGGCGAGCGCACCGGCGCGATGGGCACGATGCTCACGCGCTCGGCCGCGTTCTACGACGGCGAGATCGGCCGCTGGATCGACCGCTTCACCCGCACGTTCGAACCGCTGCTGATGGCGGCCATCGGCCTCATCGTGGGCGCCATCGTCGTGCTTCTGTACATGCCCATTTTCGACCTTGCCGGAGACATGTCGTGAACGCGCCAACGGACATCACTTCCCTCGATGCCGCGATGCTGGCGCGCGCCCGCGCGCAGAGCCGGCAGTCGCGCCGCTCGCTCGTCGAAGAGCTGCAGGGGTTATCGGCCCTGGAACCGCGCGCAATCGTGCGCCTGCTGGCCGAACCGTTCGGCCTCGCCACGATGGAGACGCCGGAGATGTTCGGTCAGCAGCCCGCGTTCGACCTGCTGCCGCTGGCGCAGGCGCTGGCGCGCCATTGCGTGCTGCTGCGTGACGACGACAAGCGCCTGACTGGCGTGATCGCCGACCCGTTCGACCTCGACCTGCAGACGTGGCTGCAGGCGCAGGCCGGCGCCACGGCGGCCGCGCCGCTGCACGTCCGGCTTGCGCTGCAGTCCGACATCCAGGCCTATCTCGGCAAGCAGGAGGAATCCGCGCGCGCCGTCGACACGCTGGTCGGCGACAGTGGCGAGGCGCGGCGCGACGGCAAGAGCGCGACCGTGCTGTCGTTCGCGTCCGTGTCGGAAGCCGCGAGCCCCGCCGTCAAGCTGGTGAACTCCACGCTGTACGATGCGCTGAAGGCCGGGGCCTCCGACATCCACCTGGAGAGCACCGCGGGCGGCCTCGCCGTCAAGTACCGCGTGGACGGCGTGCTCGATCACGCGGCCTCGGTCGGCGGCATCGAACTGGCGGAGCACATCATCTCGCGCCTGAAAGTGCTGGCGGAACTGGACATCGCCGAGCGCCGCGTCCCGCAGGACGGCAGCTTCCGCGTCGAGTCGGCCGGGCGCGAGATCGACCTGCGCGTGTCGATCATGCCCAGTATCCACGGCGAGGACGCCGTCATCCGTATCCTCGACAAGCGCGCGATGATCGAAGCCTACGGCTCGCTCACGCTGGAAGCGCTGGGCTTCGACGCGCCGTCGCTGGCCACCCTGCGCATGCTCGCGCAGGAGGCGTACGGCATGCTGCTCGTGACGGGGCCGACGGGTTCCGGCAAGACGACCACGCTGTATGCCGCGCTGACCGAGATCCACAACGGCCGCGAAAAGATCATCACGATCGAGGACCCGGTCGAATACCAGCTGCCCGGCATCCTGCAGATCCCCGTCAATGAAAAGAAGGGTCTGTCGTTTGCGAAAGGCCTGCGCTCGATCCTGCGCCACGACCCGGACAAGATCATGGTCGGCGAGATTCGCGACCGCGAGACCGCGGAGATCGCCGTGCAGTCCGCGCTGACGGGCCACCTCGTGCTGACGACGGTCCACGCCAACAACGTGTTCGACGTGTTCGGCCGCTTCACGCACATGGGCATCGACCCGTATGCGTTCGTGTCGGCGCTGAACGGCATCTGGGCCCAGCGCCTGATCCGCATGAACTGCCCGCGCTGCGCCGTGCAGTACACGCCGGACGATGCCGAACTGGCCTCCGCACACCTGGCGCGCGCCGACGTCCACGACTATCAATTCATGCGCGGCCTCGGTTGCGGCGATTGCCGCGGCACCGGCTACAAGGGCCGCCGCTCGATCGCCGAGATCCTGACCCTGAACGACGAGATCCGCGAGCTGATCGTCGACAAGCAGCCGATCCGCCGTATCAAGGCCGCCGCCGCCGCCAACGGCACGCGCAGCCTGCGCCTCGCGGCTCTGGATCTCGTCAAGCGCGGTGCCACGACGATCGAGGAAATCCGGAGGGTCACGCTGCATGCTTAGTTCATTGAAAGCCGGATTCGGCCAGTCCCTGCGGATCGGCATCGCGCCGGACGCGCTGGCGCTCGTGCGCATCAGCATCTGGCCGCACGAGCGCGCGCGCCTGCTCGGCCAGGTCGCGGCGACGGGCACCGATCCGGTTTCGCTCGGCGCGGYGCTGGGCATGCTGCTGGGCGAGCACGACGTTGCCGGATTGCCCGTCACCGTCGTGCTGTCCGACGACCTCGTGCGCCTGTGGCAGGTGACGCCGCCGCAGGGCGCGACCCGCCTGGCCGACCTGGAGGCGGCCGCCATGCTGCGTTTCAACGCCCTGTTCGGCGGCGGTGCGGTTGGCTGGAAGATCAGCGCCGACTGGGATGCCGCGCGCCCGTTCCTCGCCGCCGCACTGCCGCTGGCGCTGCTCGAACAACTGACGGCGGCGGCATCCGCGCAGCATTTCAGACTCGTCGAGATCGTGCCGCAGTTCGTGGCCGCGATGAACCGGTTCCGGCGCCAGCGCCGCGCCGGCGCGTGGTTCGGCGTCGTGCACGGCGGCGTGCTGTCGGTGGCCGCGTTCGACGGCGACGTGCTCGCAGCCGTGCGCACGGCGCCGATCCCGGCGGAGGCCGACCGCGACTGGCTCGAGGGCCACGTTGCGCGCGAGGCGTTGCGCGTGGGCCTCGGGCGGCCGGAGCGCCTGCAGATCTGCGGCCCGGCGCCGAAGGGGTGGGCGAGCAGCGCGGGCCGCCTGAAATTCGCCTGCACGCTGTTCGAGGACGAGACCGATCCGCTGTGGCCCGATGCCGCGCGGCTCGCGCTGACGGGGAGAGCGCCATGAGGAAGGTACGCATCGATTTCGCGCCGCCCAGCCTGCGCCGCACGCTGTACCACGCGCCGCGCGGGACATGGAGCCTCGTGATCGTCGCGCTTGCGCTGGCGGGACCGCTTGCGAGCGTCGGTGCGCAATACCGCGGTCTGCAACGCGCACAGGCGCAGCGCGCGGCGCAAACGGCCCAGGCACAGGCTCGCGCCGTCGCGCGGGCGCCCGTCGCCGCGCCTGCGCGCGTGGTGCCACCCGTGCAGGCGGGCGCCGTCAACGCGGCCACGCAGCAACTGAACCTGCCGTGGCGCGGCCTGTACGACGCGGTCCAGGCGGCGACGCCGGCTACGATCGCCCTGCTGGCGCTGGAGCCGGACGCGAAGAAGAACAGCGTGCGMATCACGGCGGAAGCGAAAAGCAGCGACGACATGATCGCCTACGTCGAGCAGCTGGAGCGCGTCGAGTGGTTCAGCACCGTGCTGCTGGCGCGACATGAGATCAACGAGCAGGACAAGAACCGGCCGATCCGCTTCCAGATCGACGCCCAATGGAGGCCCGCGCGATGAAGAAGACCCTGGCCTCGCCCATGCTGCGTCTGCGCCTGCTGCTGTTGCGCGCGAATCCGGTCGTACTGGCGGCCGGCGTTGTCGTGCTTGTCATGGCCGGCGCCTTCGCGTGGATCCTGAACGCCACGTGGACGCTGCAACGCGCCCAGGAGGCCTACGACGCGCAGGCCAGGCAGAAGGCGCAGGCGCCCGGGGCGGCGGCACCCGCGCCCGCGCCCGAGCCCGTGGCGGCGCCGGACAACCTCGCCGCGTTCTACGGCGCATTGGGCGAGCGCCACGGCGCCGAACAACAGGTACGCACCCTGTTCGCGCTCGCGGCCAAGTCCGGCCTCGTGCTGCGCCAGGGCGAGTACAAACAGGGCTACGACCGCAACGCGCATGTCTACACCTACCAGGTCAACCTGCCGGTGAAAGGCAGCTACCAGGCTATCTGGCAGTTCGCCATGGCGGCGCTGCGCGCGATCCCGTTCGCCTCGCTGGACGAGATCAGCTTCCACCGCGACGCCATCGGCGACACGACCGTGGAGGCGCGCCTGCGCCTGACCCTGTACTTGCGCGACGGGACGGAGCAGCCATGAAGACGGGAGCGATCAAGCCGCGCCAGGCGCTCCTCGGCCTGGCCCTCGCGAGCGCCGCGCTGCTGGCCGCGTTCGGCGACAAGACACCGGCCGGCGGCATCACCGAGC
>NZ_JBFUDR010000368.1:0-5315 GCF_056404615.1 Massilia sp. P2_C2
CGTGCGCATCAACGGGATCGAAGGCGTGGCCGCGACGGGTGCGTCGGACATCAACGGCAGCACCAATCGCGGCCGCGGCTTCGACTTTTCCGTGTTCGCGTCGGAGCTGTTCAACAGCCTGGAAGTGCGCAAGACCTCCGAGGCGGACGTCGAGGAAGGCTCGCTCGGCGCCACCGTCGACCTGCGCACGGCGCGCCCGTTCGACTTCAAGGGCCGCACGTTCAGCCTCGGCGGCCAGGCGATGCACAATTCCCTCTCAAGGAAGACGCAGCCGCGCGTGACGGCGCTGCTGTCGGACCGCTGGGACACGGGCTACGGCAAGGTGGGCGCCCTGCTGTCCGCCGCGTATTCGAAGCGGCGCGCGACGGAGGAAGGCTACGAGGCCGTGGAGCTGCTCAGCGCCAGCGCGGATGGCGGCTTCTGCTCGCCCGTGGGCGTGAACCCGCAGAATCCGGGCAATGACGCGGTCAAGGGCATCACGGCCACGACCTGCGGCACCGGCATGCCGCGCACGACGGACCCGACGGCGTACAACGACGTCATGGGACGCAACGACAACTACGGCGGCACGGTCGCGAATCCGGCCGCCGGCTCGGGCGCGTTCGCCCCGCGCATCCCGCGCTACCGCCGTTCGCAGACGGACTACGAGCGCACCGGCGTCACCAACAGCTACCAGTGGCGCAACGCGGACAGCGAGCTGAATCTTGACCTCATGGTTGGCAAGTTCGAGAACAAGCGCTACGACAACTACATCGAGGCGATCTCGTTCGGCCGCAACCTGGGTTCGAACGGCAAGCCGCAGACCTCCATCCTCGACGCGCATTTCGACCAGAACGGCAGCTGGGACTACGGCAGGTTCAACGGCGTCGACGTGCGCACGGAGGGCCTGCTGGACGTGTACACGACGACGTTCCGCCAGCACGTGCTGTCCGGCAGTCACCGCTTCAGCGACACCGTGAAGGCCGACTTCATGGCCGGTAACTCGAACTCGAACCTGAACGAGCCGATGCGCGCCACCGTGCAGTTCGACGCGCCGAACGTGAACGGCTTCTCGTGGGACTTCCGCAACAACCGCAACGTGCCCGCGCTGAACTTCGGCATCGACATCGCCAACCCGGCCAGCTTCCAGTTCGCGCCGCAGGATGCCGCCGGCAATGTGCGCGGCATGTTCGTCGGCCGCTACCTGGACACGACGAACAAGCTGCAGACGCAGGCCGCCAACGTTCACTGGGAACTGAATGACCACCTGACGGGACACTTCGGCATCTCGAGCCGCAAGAACATCTGGACCAACTACGAGATCGGCAACAGCGCCAACGCCGTCGCGCTGCCGGCCGGCGTGACGATGGCCGACATCTCGCGCCAGATCGGCGACTTCGGCTCGGGCCTGGGCGGCACGGGCGTGCCGTCGTCGTGGGCCGCCGTGGACCTGAACAAATTCCGCGGCGTCGTCAACACGGAATGCCATTGCGACGCCGTGCCGGGCTCGCAGTACAACTACCTCGCCCAGACCAACCGCCGGGTGGAGGAAAAGATCGATGCGCTGTACGGCATGGTCGACTTCAACTACGACCTGCTGGGCATCGCGTGGCGCGGCAACGTGGGCGTGCGCGGGGCCGAGACGACGGCCACCTCCACGGCGCTCATCAACGTGCAGGGCCAGTTGCAGCCGAATACCGGCGTCAAGAAGTACCGCGACTGGCTGCCCGCGCTGAACCTGACCGCGCAGCTGCCGAAGGACGTGTTCCTGCGCTTCTCGGCCGGCAAGACGCTGTCGCGCCCCGAGTACACGGACCTCGCCCCGAACGCGACCGTGTCGCCGATTGCGCAATCGGTCTCGATCGGCAACCCGAACCTGGACCCGATCCGCGCCAACACCTACGACCTGCAGGCCGAATGGTATTACGCGAAGAATGCGATGATCTCGCTCGGGCACTTCCGCAAGGACATCAAGAGCTTCATCCAGACCGTCAACGAGCGCGTGCCGTACAACACGCTGGGCCTGCCGAACGAACTCCTGATCCTGAACGGCTGTTCGCTGACGGGTGCCCCGATCTGCCAGACCCTGCCGACGACGGAAGTCAACGTGAGCCGCAAGGTCAACACGGCCGGCGGACCGCTGAAAGGCTGGGAATTCAACCTGCAGGCGCCGTTCAGCTTCCTGCCCGGCTTCTGGAGCAATTTCGGCCTGCTCGCGAACGCCACCCGCGTGAAGTCGCGCATCACCTACATCACGCGCGTGGACAACCCCGCCACGCCGGCCAACGAACAGCTGACGCAGGTGGCCGACTTCACGGGCCTGTCGCCGCGCACGCACAACCTCACCCTGTACTACGAGGATGCGAAGTTCAGCGCGCGGGTGTCGGCGGCGCACCGCTCCAGCTACATCTACGCCGTGCTGGGCGACGTGGCCGGCCACGACTTCACGATGGTGGACGGCTCGACGAACATCGACATGAGCCTGTCGTACAACATCACGCCGCAGCTGCGGGTCTCGCTGGAAGGGCAGAACCTGAACGACACGCCGCTGCGCTACGGCCGCGACACGCAGCGCAACGACACGCTGCTGTACGTACACTCGGGCCGGTCGTTCGTGCTGGGGCTGAACTACAAGTATTGACGGCCGTGAGAAAGTGCGAATTTTCGCGCATGGGGATCTGATATGCTCTTCCGCTCGTTCACGATCCCGCCCGCGCCATGGCCTTCATCACCCGCAATCCGCGTCACGACCAAACCAGCTTCTTCGCGCGCAACACACGTTTCATTATCCCGGCATGCTGGCTGCTGGCTGCCGCGTTGCGCCTGGTGGACGCCGTGCGCACCGACGCGACGGGCGACTGGCTGGCCGCGGCGGGCTTCGCCGGCATCGCCATCTTCGACTATGTGTGTTTCCGGCAGCTCCACCTGAAGCGCCTGAAAGACGCCCGCCAGGACGGCGCCGGCTGACCCGGCAAGGAGAACCCATGTACACCCTGTCCCGCGTCACCCCGATCCTGCGCATCTTCGACGAAGCGAAAGCGCGCGAATTCTATGTCGACTTCCTCGGCTTCAAGGTCGACTGGGAGCACCGCTTCGAGGGGAACTTCCCCATCTACATGCAGGTGTCGCTCGGCGATTGCGTGCTGCACCTCTCCGAGCACTATGGCGACGGCAGTCCGGGCGCATCGATCCGTATCGCCGTCACGAACCTCGACGCCTACCGCGACATGCTGCTCGCCAGGAAATTCAAGTATTCACGCCCCGGCATCCAGACCATGCCCTGGGGGACGCGCGAGATGACGATCCGCGACCCGTCGCACAATCGCCTGTCGTTCGAGGAGCCGATCGCGCCGGAGAACACCGCAGGCTAACGCGGGGACGGCGGGTGCACGTCGTCCGCATACTGCGCGTCGAGCACGGCGAGAACGTCGTCGACGCCGATCCGCGTGACCCAGTCCTCCATGTGGGGCACCATGAGCACGGTGCTGCGCGCCCGGTCGATCGGCGCCCATTCCGGATGATTGCGGCGCATCAGCGCGACGACGGGCACGCCGACCGCGTTCGCCAGGTGCATCACGGCCGTCTCCACCGAGATTACGAGCGCGCACATGCGCATGACGGCGGGCAGCTGGAAGAAATGCTCGTCGGCGCTGAACAGGCGCACGTGCGCAAGCAGCGGATCGGCGCGCCGATCGAACATGCGCCGCGCGTCGTCCAGGGCTTCCGGCACGACGTTGACGACGATGCCGGCATCCCGCCACGCGCCACGCCCGCGCAGCCCCCGGGCCAGTGCCGCGACGTGTTCCAGCGGCCAGGTGCGGTCCGGGGATTTCGAATACGCGTTCACGAACACGACGGGCCGGCCGACGGCGAATCCCCAGTGCGCGAATTGCGCGTGCGCCGCGCGCACCCAGCGCTCGGGCACGTCCAGGCGCGGCAGGCGGCTTGCCGGCGGTACGTCGACCCCGAAGCAGCGCGCGAACCAGCCCGCATAGATGTCGCTGATGTGCTGCCGGGCGCAGTCGGCCGGCGTGTACATCGGCAGCCGTCCATCCAGCTTGCGATAGCCGGCCCAGCGCGACGGCATGTGCAGCACCCGTTCGGCCGGTTTCGTGATGCCCACGACGAAGCCGCGCGGGCTGATGCGGCGCGCCAGCCGCGCGTAGCGGTGGCAATCGACGACGGCAAGCGACGCGACGACCGGGTAGTCCATGACGCGCGCTTCCTCGACCGACAGGGCGAACGTGTCGGGGCTGTACGTGCTGTCGTAGACCTTGTCGATCCACGGGCAGGCGGCCAGCCAGTCGTACAACGCATACTTGCGCAGGTGCGGCCAGGCCGCGGGATCGGCCGTGCGGCGGCGCTCGTCGACCCACAGGTGGATCCGCACATGCGGGTACGCGCGGGCGAAGGCGCGCAGGCCCGCCTGCAGGTAGGTGAAGTCGCCGATGGCGAGGTGCGTGACGAACAGGATGCGCTGCGCCCCTGCGAGCAGCCCCGGCGGAATCAGCGGGACGGCGTGGGCCGGCCCGGCGGCGTGGGCCGGCACCGGGACCGAATCCGTAGCGGAATGCGCGCGCGCTGTAATCACTATCATCCTTTCGTTGTCAATATAGCGACATTATGCACAGTATGATACCCATCATGGTTGATCGAAACATATGTTTGCGGCTTCTTAACACGGATTTACGGCGGTACAGTCTGGTCTCAACCGCCGATACAGTACCGCTCGGAAACCGCAAAGTGTGACTGTCGGCACCGCTCCACGCGTGCGTAGAATCGTCTATCCCATCGCCCGCCCCACGGAGACCTCATGCCGCGCCACCCTTTCCAGACCGTAGACGTCTTCACCGCCACCCCGTTCCTGGGCAACCCCGTCGCCGTCGTCCTGGACGCGGACGGGCTGACGACCGCGCAGATGCAGCGGATCGCCAACTGGACCAACCTGTCCGAAACGACGTTCGTGCTGCGCCCGACCCGGGCCGGCGCCGACTACCGCGTGCGCATCTTCACGCCGGCCGCCGAGCTGCCGTTCGCCGGCCATCCGACGATCGGTACCGCGCATGCGCTGCTGGAAGCGGGATTGACCGCCGCGCGCGACGGCGTCCTCGTGCAGGAGTGCGCGGCGGGCCTGGTCCGGCTCGACGTCCGCCACGCGGACGACGGCGTCCGCTGGCTGTCATTCGAGCTCCCGCCGGCGACGATCACGCCGCTGGATGCCGCGCAGGCCACCGAACTGGCGGCGATCCTCGGCACCACGCCGGTAGCCGTCGCCCCGCCCTGCGTCGTCGACACCGGCACGCGCTGGGTCGTCGCGCAGCTGCCCGATGCAGCGC
>NZ_JBFUDR010000369.1:0-5286 GCF_056404615.1 Massilia sp. P2_C2
TCCAATGCCTCCCCGGCCATGCTCACTTCGATGCCGTCGCGCCGCGCGACCATCGTCACGGCATCGCCGCGCTTGACGAGGACCGGGCTGCTGAGCTGGCCGCTGCGCAGAATGTCTCCTGGACGCAACATACGACGCGACATTTGTCCGACAGCATCGGCCGGATTACTGATCGGATCGGCAATGTTCGAAATATCACGGCGCTCGATCGTGACTTGCGCATCCGTCAACGCTTCGTTCGCCGCGACCGGCGCGGCGGCGATCGCGACCATGGCCGACACGCGCGCCCGCACGACGTAGTCGTAGCGCCAGCCGGGGGTGTCCGGGCAGCGCGCCACATAGCGCATCCTCTGGGGAGAACGGGTATCGGCCGCTTCCACGGCCACCGGCTGGCTGCACGGTGGCGTCGGCCGGGCGGCCACGACGGCGACCTCGATTTGCGGCTCGGTCAATCCGGACGCCGCCATCTGTCTTTCCAGTTCGGCACGGGCGGCKTGTTCAATTTGCACCGGAACCGAAGGCCCGGCCGCTTGCGCGAGCGCAGAAAACAGCATCAGTGACGAAGCGGCAAGGGTTGCCTTACAGAAAGCATTCATTAGAGAATAGCGGCAGCGGAAAAAACCTGATTCTAACCAATCACACCGAATTCAACCGACAGGAGTTCCCCGACATGACGATTAATTTCAAGGACGCACTGGGTGTGCATGCCGACGCGCTGGAATTGCGCGCCGAACGCACCAAGGTGTTGGCGGCGAACATCGCGCACGAGAGCACGCCTGGCTACACGGCCCGCGACATCGATTTTGGCGCGATGCTGCAGGATCGTATCGACACGGAGAACGGCGAGCTCAGCCTGAGCGACGATCAACCCCTGTACCGCGTCCCCTACCACCCGAGCGCCGACGGCAACACCGTCGAGATCGGCGTCGAGCAAGCCGCGTTCGGTCAGAACTCTTCCGATTTCAATACCAGCCTGACCTTCATCAACATGCAGTTGCGTGGGCTGGCCAAAGCCATCAACGGTCAATAAACAGGTCAACAATGGGCTTCAAGGACATTTCCCAGATCGCCGGTTCGGCGATGGCGGCGCAGTCGGTGCGCCTGAACACGATCGCCAGCAACCTGGCCAATGCCGACGTCGCGGCCGGCTCCGAGGCGGAAGCGTACCGCGCCCGCAAGCCGGTGTTCGCGGCCGTCATGGGCAACGACGCCAGCGCGGGCGTGCAGGTGCTCGACGTGGTCGAGAGCGCCGAGCCGCTGCGCCGCGTGCACGAACCGGGTAACCCGAAGGCCGACGCCGACGGCATGGTGTATTACACGAACGTCAACGAAGTCTCCGAGATGGCCGACATGATGTCGGCCAGCCGCGCCTTCGAGACCAATGTCGAAGTACTGGGCCGTATCAAATCCATGCAGCAGTCGCTGCTCAAGCTGGGAGATTCCTGACCATGGCGACCACACCCGCCACCAACAGCCAGTTCGGCGGCACGGCCGCATCGAACGCTGCCAACACGAAGATCGCCACCCAGGCGCCGACCGACGCCAACCGCGACATGTTCACCAAGCTGCTGGTGGCGCAGATCCAGAACCAGGATCCGCTGTCGCCGCAGGATCCGACCCAGTACGTCAACCAGCTGTCGCAACTGTCGCAGACCGAGGCACTGCAGAACCTGTCGCAGACGACGACCGCCAGCGCGACCGTCCTGCAAAGCCTGCAAACCCTGGCAATGGGTGGCCAGGTCGGTTCCGACGTGACGGTGGCGACGGGCACCGTCAAGCTCGACGGCAACAAGCTGACGGGCACCGTGCAACTGAACGGCATCAGCGCCGGCACGAACCTGATCCTGACCGGCACCGACGGCCAGCAGCACACGATCGCCCTGGGCCCGGGCTCGGGTCCGCAATCGTTCACCATCGATCCGGACGCCCTTGGCCTGGCGCCCGGTTCGTACACGATCCAGGCCAAGCCATCGGACGGCAGCTCGCCCACGGTCGAAGTCGAAGCGCGCCTGAACAGCGTGCGCGTGAGCGGCTCGAAGGTCGTGCTCCAGGTGGCCAACATCGGCGAGGTCGATCCCTCGTCCATCACGGGTTTCAACGGCAAGACGGGCTCCTGAGCGGAACGCCCACCCAGACCGCAACGCGCAACGCATTCAAGGAATCGACATGAGCTTCGACATCGCACTGTCCGGCATCCAGGCCATCAACGAACAACTGGAAACCGTCTCGAACAACATCGCCAACGCCTCCACCTACGGCTTCAAGGCCGGCCGCGCCAACTTCTCGTCCGTCATGGCCGGCACCAAGGCCAACGGCGTGGAAATCGGTTCGATCACGCAGAACATCAGCCAGAACGGCAGCATGACGACCACCGGCCGCGGCCTCGACGCCGCCATCAACGGCCGCGGCTTCTTCGTCAGCGTGAACAACCAGGGCACCACGCAGTATTCGCGCGTCGGCATCTTCTCGACCGATGCGAAAGGCGTCCTGATCGACAGCAATGGCAACAAGGTACAGGGCTATGGCCCGTCGAAGAACGGCGCGCTCGGCGTGATGGGCGACGTGCAGGTACCGACCGGCCAGATCCCGGCCGTCGCCACCACCAACATCGCCTACACCGGCAACCTGTCGGCCGACTGGACCGTGCCGGCGACGGCGACCTTCGACGCCACCGATTCATCCAGCTACAACATGGTCAAGCAGTCGCTCGCGTTCGACTCGCTGGGCACCCAGCACACCGTGTCGCAATACTTCGTCAAGACCGGTACCGGTACAGTCGACGTGTATTACGGCGTCGATGGCAACGCGCCGGGCGCGACGCCCGACGTGCAGCTCACCTTCGACACGAACGGTCAGTTGACCGGAACCACGTCCGGGACGGTGGGCTTCACCGCGACCGGCGCGACGGCATCCTCCGTCAAGATCGACTACACCGGCACGACCTATTTCGCCGGCGAAACCACCACCACCACCAACCGCAGCGACGGCTATGCGTCGGGCTCGTTCGTGGGCGTGGAAATGGCGCCGGACGGCTCGCTCGTGGCCAAGTACAGCAACGACCAGTCGCAGGTCGTCGGCACCGTCGCCCTTGCCACGTTCGCCAACGAAGGCGCGCTGTCGTCCATCAGCGAAACCAGTTGGGTCGCCAACACCGAGTCCGGCGCCGCCCTGTACAGTTCCCCGGGCGTGGGCCTGGCCGGCAAGCTGTCGACCGGCACGCTGGAAGGTTCGAACGTCGACGTCACGTCGGAACTGGTCGGCCTGATGACGTCGCAGCGCAATTACCAGGCCAACTCGAAGGTCATGACCACCGAGAACCAGATGATGCAGGCCCTGATGCAAGCCCTGCCGTAATCCTGACACGCCATGGATAAACTGATCTTCACCGCCGTCTCCGGCGCCGAGCGCCTGATGCGCTCCCAGCAGGTCCACGCCAACAACCTGGCCAACCTCGACACGACCGGTTTTCGCGCCAGCATGGAAGTGGCGACGAACCAGCAGCTGGGCGGCTACGGCTACGACGACCGCCACCTGTCGACCATGCAGGCCGACACGGTCTCCACGCGCGCCGGCGCGGTGCGCGAGACCGGCCGCCCGCTCGACGTCGCGATCGGCGGCCAGGGCTATCTCGCCGTGCAGAACGGCGATGGCGAAGCCTATACCCGCTCCGGCGAAATCGAGATCGGCCCCGACGGCGCGCTGTCGCTGCACGGCCATCCGCTGCTGGGCGAAGGCGGCCCGATCGTGCTGCCGCAGCACACCGCGGTCGAGGTCGGCACGGACGGCACGATTTCCGTGCTGACGGAAGGCGCCAGGCAGATGCAGGTCGTCGACAAGCTGCGCCTCGTGAACGCCACCGGCGCCGAACTGACCAAGAACGAGGCCGGACTGATCGTCTCGCGCGACGGCGGCAACCTGCCGACGGACCCGAACGTGAAAGTCCGTCCGCGCGCGCTCGAAGGCAGCAATGTGTCGGCGGTCGAGGAAATGGTCGCCACGATGAGCCTGAACCGCAGCTTCGAGGTGCAGATGCGCCTGTTCAAGGCCAGCGACAGCATGAACGAAACGGGCAACAAGCTGATCAGCGGCTGATCGCACGCCCCAACCCAGAACACAGGAGCAAACCATGAATCCAGCAATGTGGATCAGCAAGACCGGCGTGCAGGCGCAGGATGCGAAACTGCAGGCCATCGCCAACAACCTGGCCAACGTCAACACGGTCGGCTTCAAGCGCGACCGCGTCGTGTTCGAAGACCTGTTCTACCAGGTCGACAAGCAGCCGGGCGCACAGACGGCCGACAACACGGTCAGCAACGGCGTCCAGCTCGGCAACGGCGTGACCGTCGTCGGCACCCAGAAGTTGTTCACCAACGGGAACATCCAGACCACCGGCCAGTCGCTCGACGTCGCGATCACCGGCAACGGCTTCATCCAGGTGCGCCGCCCGGACGGCGAGCCGGCCTACACCCGCGCCGGCCAGCTGCAAATCGATTCGAACGGCGTGCTGGTCAACGCCCAGGGCCTGCCCCTGGTGCCGCAGATCACCATCCCGAACAACGCGACCGCGATCTCGATCGGCGAGAACGGCGTGGTCAGCGCGACCGTGCCCGGCAGCATCGCCCCGACGCAACTGGGCCAGCTCACGCTGACGACGTTCGTCAACCCGGCCGGCCTGCAGGCGCTGGGTGAAAACCTGTTCCAGGAAACGGCCGCCAGCGGCACGCCGAACGAAGGCAAGGCCGGCGACGGCGCCTTCGGCAAGTTCAAGCAGGGCGCACTGGAAGGCTCGAACGTGCAGGTCGTCGAAGAGATGGTCGACATGATCGCCGCCCAGCGCACCTATGAAATGAACACCAAGGTGTTGTCGGCCGCCGACAACATGCTGCAATACCTGTCCCAGGCTTCGCGCTGACCATGAAACGTATCGCCCTCGCCGCCGGGATGGCGGCCAGCCTGCTGCTGACCGGTTGCGCCTCGCGCGCGCCGCTGGCCCAGGCTCCCCACGACGACACCCTCGACCTGCCGAAATCCCAGGTGGTGCACGGCGGCGTCTCCGGCGGCGTGTTCAGCGCCGATACGATCTCGCTGACGTCGGACGCGCGCGCGTTCCGCGTCGGCGACGTCGTGACCGTGCTGTTGCAGGAAACGACCCAGGCCAGCAAGAAGGCCGGCACGAGCTTCAGCAAGGGTTCGACCGCGTCGGTGACCCCGATCAGCATCCTCGGCAAGACGTTCCCCAAGACCGGCATCGACATCAACGGCGACCGCAGCTTCACGGGCGACGCC
>NZ_JBFUDR010000370.1:0-5261 GCF_056404615.1 Massilia sp. P2_C2
CGGGCCTTCGAAGTCGAGGACGACGCCGGCGACCTGCCGGATTACGATATCCAGAACCTGTCCAGCCAGTTGGCTGAAAAAGGCTACGCCGTCACCTCGGTGACGCATCACTGAGCCGGCACCGGCAGCGCGCGCTGCCGCAAGCCAATCGCGGCCATGCGCCTTCCGACCCGATTAGCCGGGGCGGGCGGCGTACGGCCGCGTGTCGCATATGGTATCCTTTCGCCTCGTTTAACTGGGGGTACGCGGAGGCGTGATGAAGTGGTTTGTTGTCGGTTTTTTAGTGCTGTCCGTCCTGCACATCCATTTCCGAGGCAAAGTCCGCCTGCCGTTCGGCCGGCAGCTGTTCGACCATTCGTCGTTCATGGCGCCGATCAATATTTTCATGCACTTGTTTTCGAAAGTGCCGAGCACGCCGTACATTCCGGTGCGTGAATTCCCCGAGTTGTCCGTGCTGCAGGAAAACTGGCCGACGATCCGTGAGGAAGGCCTGCGCCTCATCGAGATGAAAAAGATCAAGGCGTCCGAGCAGAACAACGATGCCGGTTTCAACTCCTTCTTCAAGACCGGCTGGAAGCGCTTTTACCTGAAGTGGTACGACGCCAGCCACCCGTCGGCCGAGCGCCTGTGCCCGAAAACGTATGCGTTGCTGCAGGGCATCCCGTCCGTGAAGGCGGCGATGTTCGCCGAACTGCCGCCGGGCGCGAAGCTGAACCCRCACCGCGACCCGTTCGCCGGTTCCATGCGCTATCACCTGGGGCTGGCCACGCCGAACGACGACCGCTGCTTCATCGAAGTGGACGGTCAGCGCTACAGCTGGCGCGACGGCCAGGGCGTGATCTTCGACGAGACGTACATCCATTGGGCCGAGAACGCCAGCGACACCGACYGCCTGATCCTGTTCTGCGACGTCGAGCGCCCGATGCGCTTCGGCTGGATGCGGTCCGTCAACCGCTGGCTGGGCCGTACGATGATGACGGCCGCCGCGTCGCCGAACGAGAGCGGCGACCAGACGGGCCTCGTCAGCAAGCTGTTCCGCATTTCCTATGTGCTGGGCCAGTACCGCCGCCGCTACAAGGCGTGGAACAAGACTGCGTACAAGGCGACGAAGGTGGCGCTGATCGTGGGGCTGGCCGCGCTGGTGTATTACATCTAAAAAAAGGGCCGCAAGCGCGGCCCTTTTCGCTGGGCCGCGCCTTGCGGCCAAAGGGGATCTCAGAAAGAAAAAGGCATCCTCACCATGAGCGTCACGTCGGGCGTGTCGCGGGTCAGACCGGCGCCGACGGAAACGCTCAGTGTGCGGTTGTTTTTCAACCGGTAGGAATAGCCCAGCAGCAGGGTGCCCAACTGGACCCGGACCGAACCCGGGATCACTTCGCCGTTCTGGCGCATGCGCCCGACCGAGCTGTGGTCGTAGCCGATGCTGAACGAGGCGCGCTCGTTCAGGGCGAGACCCATGCCGAAGTTGAACCCGAACACGTCGCCCGGTTCCACGCGGCCCAGGAATTCCTTCTCGCCGTTCAGCACGGTCCGGTACAGGTTATTGCGGCTGAAGTTCTTCGTGTAGCTGAAGCCGCCGAAGAAGATCGCCGGGTCGGACGGCAGCAGCCACGTCAGGCTGGGCTGGACGGAGTAGAAGCCCGAACCCGTCGGCAGGTCGAGCGGCAGGCCGGTCCCCGTCACGTTTTCGCCCACGCAACGGGTCTGGCAATCCGTCACCACCTGGAATGGATCGCGCCCCGTGCGGCTCTTGAAGCGCATGCCGGCGATGTAGTAGGGGGAGTCGACCCCGCCGTCGTTGAGCTGGTAGCGCCAGGCCAGTTCGATGTCGCCGATGCCCTTGCCGCTCGTCTCGAACGCGCGTTCGGCCGCCGTGCCCGTGAAGATCTCGCGGCTGACGGTCGAATCGCTGCGGTACACGTACGGAATCTTCGCTTCCACTTCGAAGCGGTTGTCCACGCCGTAGCGGAACGTGGCCGCGCCCGTCGTCGTGTTGCGCTTGACTTCACGCACGTCGAGCAGGCCGATCAGCAGGGCCGGGATCACCGTATAGCCGACGAGCGCCACGCGGTTGCTGGACGAGTAACCGAACTGGACCGAGGGCTCGAACACGAGCTTGCCGCGCGGCGTCAGCACCCCCGGCGTTTCGAAGATCGGCGCCACCTCCGGCGGGCGTGGGGCGGGTGGGCGGCCGACGGATTCGTTGCCGGCGGGTGTCTGGCTGGCCGCGAGTGCCTGGTTGGCCGCCGCCGCCTGGCCGGCGTCCGCCTGCACACCGGCGCCGCCCGTCCCGCGCAGCGGCGCGAGGCGGGCGGGATACACGGGCTGCGCGAGCGGCACCGCGGGCGTCGGCGGGAGTGCGAGCGGATCGGCAGGTGCGGCCGACCCGGCCTGGAGAGGCGCCTCGTTCTGCGGTGCGGGCAGGTTCCCCGTGCCGCGCAGCCGTTCGAGTTGCGACGGCGCTGCTGCCGCGGGCGGTGCGATACCGCTCGCGCGCAGCTGGCGTTCCAGTTCGTCGACGCGTGCGCGCTGCTCTTCCAGCTGTTGTCGCATGATCTTCAGCTGCTCGAGGAGGTCAGGTCCGGACTGGGCTCCGGCCGGAGCGGCCGCCAGGGCCACGCTGACACCAATCACGCCGTACAGCGCTGGAATTTTTTGCATAAGTTTTCTCCCCAGTAGTTTCCGTCACCTGCCGGTGGCGGCGGCATTCAGCGCGTTCGCGAGGCTGGACTGGAAATTCATCGTCTGCAGCAGTCCGCGCGCATTCACGCTTGCATTAATAATGGTTTGGCTGCGTATCAGTTGATCGTTCAGGCTGTTCTGGATAACGGTGCCTCCCAGCACGTTGTTGCCCATCTGGACGGCGAACTGCCCACCGCCGTTCTGGATCAGGCGTACCTGGGCGGCGGTGTCCGCGGTCAGCGTGGACTGGCCGCTCGTCAGGCGACCGAGGTCGCCGAGCTCCAGGTCGCTGTGTTCGGCGACGTTGCCGTTGATCGTGACGATGCGCTCGATGCCGAGCGTCACCGCGAGGCCGTTGTCGGTCACGAAACCGCCGCGGTAGTCATCGAGCTTTTCCGATGCCACGGCGTTGTCGCTGCTGAACGGGTTGTCCGTGTCGCCAGCGTAGCCCTGCGTCGCGATCGCAGCGCTGGCCAGCACGAGGCCGATCTGGACGGGTAGGCGCATGGGTTCTCCTGTCAAAAATCGCCCGGACCGAATTTCGGCAGCGTCGTCATGTCGATCGCGGTCCGGCTGACGGCCTCGGCCAGCGGCGCGCGCGGGGCCGCACGCCAGTCGAGGTCGGCGTTGAACTGGGGCTTGCTCGGCGCGTCGTGGATCACGAACAGCAGCCGGGTCGGCCAGATGGATTCGAAGTGCTCGCGCGTGACGGAACGCGTGCCGCTGGACGGATCGCCCAGCAGGACGCGACCGTCGTCCGCGCCCTTGATCACGACAAAATGGTTGTAGCCCTTTTCCGAGATGAGCACGATGGCCGGCAGCTTGCTGTCGAACAGCTTTTGCAGCGGCACCTGGAAACCGTCCGCCTTGAAGCCGATCGTCGCAAGGTAGCGCTGCATGTCGAGCAGCGAAAAGCCTTCGCGCCGGATCTTGTTTTGGTCACCGATGTCCCACATCGCCTTGAAGGCGGTGGTTTCGCTGATCGGATAACCGTAGTGATAGGTGAGCAGCGTGGCCAGGGCGGCCGAACCGCAGCTGAAGTCGTATTGCTGGCGGGTCGTCGACGTGAAGCGCAATTCCCTCATGCTCTTGACCGGCACGTTGAAACGGGCGCCGCCAGGGATCGGCAGGTCGGCTGCATTTGCGCAGGCGGCGCCCAGCAATGCGCACAGCAGGGGCAGGGGGCTGTGCTTCATTTGAACTGCAGATTGACGATGGTGGCGTTCTGGATCAGGACGTTTGCGYCGCTGTTCTGGATCACCACCGGTATGCCCGACATATTCGCGAACGCCCCGGTATCGATGGAGTTCGAGCCCGTGACGACGTTCCACGCACTGTTGCCGGTAACGACGCCGTTGAGATTCGCATTGTTATTGATCGTGTACGTGTCCGTACCGCCGCGCGAATGCTCGAGTTTGCCCAGGTCRGCGGCCGGACCAAAGCCGAGCGTGTCCTGTGCCTGCGCCGTCCGGTCCGCATCCGCCACCGGCACCGTCGCCAATTCCGACTTGGCGGCAGGTGCGCTGTCCTGAGCGGGGATCGCGAGTTCCGGTCCCGCCCAGGCCGCGGATGCGCATGCCGCGAGCACAGCCAGGCTGCACACGCGGTTGCTGAGGTTGCTGACGAGTAACTGCATTCTCTCTACCCCCAGGTTGCTTCAAAAACCGCCGTGCCAGCAGGCACGGCGGTCCGTTGCTTCAGGTTAAGCGCTTACTTGCCGACGTTCAGGTTGCTCTGGACGTTCACGCTCTGCTGGATCAGGGAAGAGAAGCCGTTGTTCTGGCTGACCACCATGATGCCGGCAGCCGACTGGCCGACGCCGCTCATCGTGTTCGACATGTCGAACGTGCCGGCATTGACGTTGTTCGAGCCGCCATTGCCGCCGGTGCCGGCGGCGCCCATGCCGCCGGTGCCCACGCCAGCCGTGATGTTGGCCAGGTTGCCGCCTGCACCGCCGGTGCTCGAGCCGCCATTGCCGCCGTTGCCGCCGTTGCCGGCCGTGGCGCTGCCGTTCGTGCCCGCGCCACCGGTCGCGGCGCCGGTCGATGCCGTGCCGCCAGCGGCGCCTGCACCGCCGGTGTTCGACGCCATGCCGCTCGATGCGCCGGCACCGCCCGTGCCACCGGCACCGCCGGCGCCCGTGGTTGCCGTAGCCGCAGCGCCGGCACCGCCTGCGCCGCCAGTGCCCGTACCTGCTGCGCCTGCACCGCCTGCACCCGACGAACCCGAGCCAGCGCCGCCGGCACCGGCGCCGCCGGACGTACCCGTGCCAGCCGCACCGGCACCGCCTGCGCCGCCTGCACCGCCCGTGTTGGAGGCACCTGCGCCGCCGGTCGAGGTCAGCGCTGCCCCATTGCCGCCTGCGCCACCCGTTGCCGCACCACCTGCTGCGCCGCCGCCGCCGGCATTCGACGCCGAGGCGCCATTGCCGCCTRCACCGCCGGCTGCGCCGGCGGCACCTGCACCGCCCATGCCACCGGCCCCGCCGGCACCGCCGTCACCACCAGCCGCACCGGCACCGCCCGCACCGCCAGCGCCGCCGGTCGAGGTGCCTGCCGAGGCCGTTGCCGGGCCTGCCG
>NZ_JBFUDR010000371.1:0-5261 GCF_056404615.1 Massilia sp. P2_C2
CTCCGGCGGCCGGCGCCCCGGCGGCCGGCGTGTCCTGGGCGGCGGCCGGAGCGTTGGCTTGCCGGGCCGGCTGGGCCGGGGTGGACGGGTTTACGGTAGTGAGCATCATCGTCATTCCTGGTTGGCGCCTGGTTCGGCGTCGTTGTGGAGCGCGTAGGCGATCCAGCCGTCTTTGTTGGCGCGCATCTCTTCCAGGCGCGGTTCGAGCGCGCGCGCGGCGACGTTCGCACGCAGCGCGGCCGCGTCGTGCTGCGCGTGCACGCGTTCGAGCAGCACGCGTTCGGCGGCATTCCATGGACCGTGCGCGGCGAGTGCGCGCAGCAGCGGAGACAGCGCGCGGGTGTGTTCGCCCAGCCCGTCCCAGTCTTCGCGCACGGCGGCTGCCTGCATGGCCTCGCCCAACCGGGCAACCTGGGCCAGCCGCGCCTGACGGTCGATGGCGTCAGCCATTGCGTGCCTGTACGCCGGCCCAGCCCTGGCGGATGGTCGTCATGACCCTGACGACATCGTCGACCATCGCCGGATCCTGCTTGATGCCGGCGCCATGCAGGTGCGTGACGCAGAAGTCGTACAGGTTGGCGAGGTTGGCCACCACCTGGCCGCCGGTCTCGAAATCGAGGGAGCTGGACAGGCCGTTGATGATGTCGACGCATTTGTTGATGCTGTTGGCGCGCTGCTCGTAGCGCTTGGCCACGATGTGGGCGCGCGCACGCGCCAGTTCGTCGAGCAGGCCGTCGGTAAGCACCAGCACGAGCTCGATCGGCGAGGCGCGCGACGTTTGCGCGTCCAGGCTGGTGGCGTGATAGCTGCTGTAGGCTTCGGTATAAGACATCTCGAATCTCTCAGTTGTTGGAGCTGCTGAACAGGGCAGTGAACATGGAAGAATTCTGTTGCATCTGCGCCTGCAGGGCTTGCAGGTCGGTGTATTGCTTCAGGTAGCGCTGGTAGGCCGCGTCGTACTTGGTGTTGAGGTCGGTCTGGCGCTTGGTCATGTCCGATTGCAGCTTCGTGTTCGCGTCCGTACGTTTCTTGATCTGGCCGGTGGTGGCGTTGCTCCACTGGTTCAGGTAAGTGTTCAGGGAACCTGCGATGCCCGTCGGCGTCACCGTGCTGGCCTTACCGATCAGCGTGTCGAGGCCGGTCGGGTTGACGGCCAGCTGGGATTGCAGACGGCTCGTATCCAGGCTCAGGGTGCCGTCGCGGGCAGCCGTGATGCCGTAGGAAGCCAGCGACAGGATGCCGGCCGGGCGCAGCAGGGAAATCATGCGGTCGTGCAGGGCCTGGACGCCGGAGTCGTGGGCGAACGCGCCGGCCGCCACGTTGTTCGTGGGGTCGCCCGCCGTGACCAGACCGTCGAGCGCCGACTTGAGTTTGTTATAGGCGTCGACGAAGGCCTGCACGTTCTTCGCGGTGCCGCTGCTGTCGCTGCCGACCGTCAGCGTGACCGGATCGGAACCCGGTGCCTGGGCCTTGGTCGCGGTGAACGCCACGCCGTCGATGTTGGTGAACGTGTTCGATGCCTGCTGGAGCTTGGTGGCGGCCGGATCGGTCGGGTCGCCGAGCCAGACGATGGCATCCTGCGCACTCTTGACGATCGTACGTGCCGCCGGCGCGAAGCCCGCCTGCAGGCCGGCGTCGGTGGCGTTCGAGCCGTCGACCGAGACGGTGTTGGCCACGCCCGTGTTCTTCGACGACAGCACCAGGCGCGGCGTGCCGCTGACCGTGATCACGCCGGCCGAGACGAGGCCCGTGTTGCCGCTGGCGCCGTTGATCGCGGCCGCGAG
Source organism: Massilia sp. P2_C2 (assembly GCF_056404615.1). Classification (NCBI taxonomy): domain Bacteria; kingdom Pseudomonadati; phylum Pseudomonadota; class Betaproteobacteria; order Burkholderiales; family Oxalobacteraceae; genus Massilia; species Massilia sp. P2_C2. The sequence continues at coordinate 1,785 of NZ_JBFUDR010000371.1, forward strand.
CTCGCGCACGCTCAGCTTGCCGTCGTGGTCCGTGTCCGCAGTGGCGTCCAGGTTGACGTCGAAATGCGCCGTGTTGGTGGCGGCGCCTTCGTCCGCCAGGTTGATCGTCAGCTTGCCGCCGAGCGCCGCGCCGTCCGCGAGGCTGTTGTACGAGACCTGGCTGCTGGTCGCGACCTGTTGCACGAACAGGCTGTAGGTGCCGGTGGGCGCCGTCGACTTGGCGGTGGCCGTGCCGACCGTCGTATCCGAGACGGCGGCGCTCTGGGCCAGCATTGACTTGCCGATGCCGGCCATGCTGGCGAGCGCGGTCTGGAAGTCCGAGATCGCGGAGCCCAGCGTGGACAGGGCCTTGGCCGTGGCGGTCGCCGTATTGGTCTGGTTGGTCAGCTGGGTCTGCGCACCGTTGATGTACTTGTCGGCCAAAGCCTTGGCGGTGCTGGTCGGATCGTAGGTGGGGGCGGTGATCGTGCTCGTTGCCATATCGGTTCTCCTGCTTATGCGTTCTTTGCCAGCCACGACTGCGTGGCGATTTCGTCTTCGCGCTTGCGCTGCGTGCGCTCCTGCACCCGCGCGTAGGCGGCCTCGTGCTGCTCCAGCACCTTGCCCAGCAGCTCGCGCTTCGTCCAGGCGTGGGCCAGGTTCTGCTGCGCGACGGCCATGTCGGCCTCGTGCAGCTGCAGGTCGGTGCGGTGCGTGTCCGCCAGGGCGAACACGGCCTGCTTGTAATTGCCGCAGTTGATGGCCAGCGCCGGCGACAGCACATGCGCGCCGGCCGGCTGGCCCGACGGGCCGCTGCCTTCCGCCAACTCCGTCAGGCGTTCCACGCTGGCCTGGTAGCGCGCACGCGTCGCTTCCTTTTTCGCCAGCGCCGTCTGCAGGCGCTCGACCTCGGTGCTGCGTACGCGCACGAGGGTGTCCAGGCTCACGATCGTCTCGCGCTTGCTCATGCCATCATCGCTTTCAACTGGTCGACGCAGGCCGCGAACGGCGCGTCTTCGCGCGTGCCCTGGCACAGGAACGCTTCGATATGCGGGTGCAGCTTGACGGCGCGGTCGGTCTCCGGATCGGCACCGGGCTGGTAGGCGCCGAGCGGGATCAGGTCGCGCACGCGCGCATGCTTCGCCAGCGCGGCCTTGACCTTGCGCGCGGCCAGCGCGTGCTCCTGCGACACCACCTGCGCCATGCAGCGGCTGATGGATTGCGCCACGTCGATCGCCGGGTAGTGCCCGCGTTCGGCCAGCTCGCGCGTCAGCACGATGTGGCCGTCGAGGATCGCGCGGGCGCTGTCGACGACCGGGTCCTGCTGGTCGTCGCCTTCCGCCAGCACCGTGTAGATGGCGCTCATGCTGCCCTGTTCGTTTTCGCCGTTGCCGGCCGATTCGACCAGCTGCGGCAGGTTCGAGAACACCGACGGCGGATAGCCGCGCGTGGCCGGCGGCTCGCCCAGCGACAGCGCGACTTCGCGCAGCGCCATCGCATAGCGCGTGAGCGAATCGCACAGCAGCAGCACGTTCTGGCCACGGTCGCGGAAGTGTGCCGCGACCGCATGGCACAGTTCCGTCGCCATCACGCGCATCAGCGGGCTCTCGTCCGCCGGCGCCACGACGACGACAGCGCGTTTCAGGCCTTCCGGGCCGAGCGACTTCTCGATGAATTCGCGCACCTCGCGGTTACGCTCGCCGATCAGGCCCACGACGATCACGTCGGCCACGGTCTGGCGCGTGATCGTCCCGAGCAGCACGGATTTGCCGACGCCGGAACCGGCCATCAGGCCGACACGCTGGCCCTTGCCGATCGTGAGCATCGAATTGATTGCGCGCACGCCGACGTCCAGCGGCTGTTCCACCGGGGCCTTCTTCAGCGGATTGACCTTGGGTGGCGTCGTCGGCAGGATCGAATCGCCTGCCAGCTTGCCGAGACCGTCGATCGGCTCGCCCAGGCCGTTCACCATGCGGCCCATCCACGACGGGCCGATCTGGATGCTGGACGGGCCCGTGGCCGGCAGCACGCGCGCACCGGTCACGAGGCCGTCGGCCTGCTTGAACGGCATCAGATACGTCACCTTGTCGCGAAAGCCGACGACCTGGGCATCGAGCCAGGAGCCGTCGACGGTCTCGACGCGGCAGCGCTGGCCCGTGTGCAGGCGGCAGCCCACGCTTTCCAGCAACAGGCCCTGCACGGCGACCAGGCGCCCGGTGGGCGTCGCCACCGGCGGCGCCTTGATCTCCAGGGCGCGCAGGGTTTCGGCCAGGGCGCTCACTCGGTGTCCTCCGTGGCGGAGGAGTCGAGGCTGTCACGCACCTGCGCCATGCAGGCGGCCAGGCGGCCCTGGCAGCCGGCGTCCACTTCATGGTCGCCCGCGCGCACGCGGCATTCGCCCAGGTCCAGCGTCGGATCGGCCATCAGGTTCCATTTCTTCGCGCGCTTCGGATCCAGTTCCTGGATGCGCTTGAGTTCTTCCGGATTCATGAAGACTTCGACCTCGTCGCGCGTCGGCGGCATCGCGGCCAGCGCCTCGTCGACGAGGTTCAGCATCTGCACCGGCTGCAGGGCCAGCTCGGCGCGGATCACCTGGCGGGCGATCTTGCCGACCAGGTCCACGACTTCCTTGCGCTGGGCGTTGCGGAACTCCGTCTTCAGCTTTTTCAGGCTGCGCAGCATGGCGTCGACCGGCTTGGCCATCTGTTCCAGCTCGGTCAGCGCCTGCTGGCGGCCTTCGGCCACGCCGCGCTCCACGCCTTCCGCATGGCCGGCGTCGTAGCCGTCGTTACGACCTTCGTCCAGGCCGACTTCATAGCCCTCGCGCTGGCCCTGGCGATAACCGTCGGCGATCGCGCTCTGCCAGTCCTCGTCCGGCGAAGTCGTGGACGACGGCGAGGACGACTGGGCGCGCTTGGCCACGCCGGCGGCGATGAACTGCGCCAGTGGCGGGAAGTGGTAGGGCCGGAACTGCTTCATTCCGCGGTCGCCTCGGCGAACAGCTGGACTTCGATCTCACCGTTGTCGGCGAGCTCCTTGACCTGGGCCATGATCTCCTGGCGGGTCTGCACGATGCGCGACATCGGCACGGGGCCGGACCGCTTCATGAGGTCCTCGAAGCTCTGCGCCTGGCGCTTCGGCATGGCGCCGAGCAGGGCCTGGCGCAGCGCGGGCTCCGCGCCCTTGAGCGCGATGGCCCACTGCTCCAGCGGGATCTCGTCGAGCAGGCGCGTGATCGTCTGCTCGGTCTGTTTCGACAGGATGAAGAAGTCGTACATCGACATCTCGATCTGCGCGRCCACGTCCGGATCGTGCGCGCGCAGCAGCTCGACCATCGTGGCACGGTTGTTCGGCAGGCGGTTCAGGATCTCGGCGGCCTGGCGCACGCCTTCCACGCTGGCGCTCTGGGTGTCCAGCGCGGACAGGCAGCGCTGCACCAGTTCCTCCAGCTCGCCCAGCAGGTCGCGGTCGATCTCTTCCAGGCGCGCCAGGTTCAGC
>NZ_JBFUDR010000372.1:0-5200 GCF_056404615.1 Massilia sp. P2_C2
GCCACGATCAGCGAAAAGGCGTCGGCTTCCGCGCTCGCCATCCTCAACCAGGGCGGCAATGCCATCGACGCGGCCGTCGCGGCGGCGGCCACGCTCGGCGTCACCGATCCGTTCAGCTGCGGCATCGGCGGCGGCGGTTTCATGGTCGCGTACCTTGCGCAGGACAAGCGCGTGATCACCATCGACCACCGCGAGACGGCGCCGGCGTCGTTCAGCCCCAACGTCTTCCTCGACAACGGCAAGCCCGTCGATTTCGACACGGCCGTCGCCAGCGGCGCATCGGTCGGCGTGCCGGGCACCGTACGCGGCTGGCACGAGGCGCTGGACCGCTACGGCACGATGTCGTTCAAACAGGTGCTCGCGCCCGCGATTCAGGTCGCCACGAAGGGTTTTCCCGTCAGCGAGACGATGCACGGGCTGATCGTCGAAAACGAAAAGAAATTCGGCATGTTCGAGCCGACGAGCCGGCTCTATTTGAAGAACGGCAAGGCGCTGCCGGTCGGCACGATCGTGAAGAATCCCAACCTCGCCAAGGCCTACCGCGAACTGGCCGCCAAGGGCTATAAGGTGTTCTATGAAGGACCGCTGGCGCGCGCCGTCGTCGACGCCGTCAACCGGCCGCCCGTCGCGGCCGGCGTCCAGGTCCGGCCCGGCACGATGACGCTGGCGGACGTCGCGAACTACGAGGCGCGCATCCGTCAGCCGATCCGGTCGACCTACCGCGGCTACGACCTGTACGGCATGGCGCCGCCCAGCAGCGGCGGCGCGACGGTGGCCGAGGCGCTGAACATCCTGGAAGGCTTCGACCTGAAAGCCATGCCGCGCGCGAACGTGGAGCACCTGTACCTGGAGGCGAGCCGCCTGGCGTTTGCCGACCGCAACGCCTACCTCGCCGATCCGGAATACGTCGACGCGCCCATCGAAGGCATGCTGTCGAAACAGTTCGCGGCGCAACGCCGCTCGCTGATCCGGCCGGACCGCGCGGCGGGCGTGGTCCCGGCCGGCGACGCCTTCCTGTACGAGAACGACAAGAGCTTCCCGCTGCGTCCGCAGCAGGACCTGATCATGCGCGAAGGCACGCACACGACGCACCTGACCGTGTCCGACAAATGGGGCAATGTCGTGTCGTACACCTTCACGATCGAATCATGGGGCGGCAGCGGCATCGTCGTGCCGGGCTACGGCTTCCTGCTGAACAACGAGATGACGGACTTCGACTTCATGGGACCGGCACCGAACATCCCCGAGGCCGGCAAGCGCCCGCGCAGCAGCATGGCGCCGACGATCGCCCTCAAGGACGGCAAGCCCGCCTTCACGATCGGCAGTCCGGGCGGCGCCACGATCATCACGACGGTGCTGCAGACGATCGTCAACTACATCGACCTCGGCATGCCGATGGACCAGGCGCTCGCCGCGCCCCGGCTGTCGCAACGGAACAGCAAGGAAACGTCGGTCGAACCGGGCTTCGCGAACACGCCCGAGGCCCGGGCACTGGAACCGTTCGGCCACAAGTGGGAAGCGAAGCCCGAGGAAATCGGCGCCGCCAACGCTCTCGTGTTCAATTCGGACGGCACCGTGACGGCCGTCAGCGAAGTCCATCGTCACGGCAGCGGCGCGGCGCTCGTGCAGAAGCGCGGGCACTGACGCTACGTCATCCGCCCAGCCGGGAACGCCGGGGGCGCGGCCAGCATGCGGTGCCAGTCGCGGCGCAGCACGACCACGCACACCGCCAGCGGCAGCGCGACCAGCCATGGCCATGCGGTCGTGCCGGTGAGCCAGCCCAGGCCGACGGCCGCGAGCGCCTGCACGGCGGCCAGCGCGGCGGCGCGGAAGCCCTTCGCCAGGTTCCAGCCGCCCGCGGCGCTGGCGTAGTCGTCCAGCAGGCCCATCATCGCTGCCTGGCCGGCCAGGCAGCACAGGCCGACCTGGCGCAGCAACGCGTCCGGTCCGGTGAGGAATGGCAGCGTCACCGCGACGGCTGCCGCGGACTGCAGGATCCAGATCGCCAGCGCCTGGCGCAGCATCTGCGTGGCGAGGCGCCGGTTCAGCAGCGCGGCATTGCCGGCCCGCGGCGTCAGGCGCAGCAAGGCCTGTTCGCCTCGCGTGCGGCGCAATTGTTGCCCATACTGCGCGGTGCTGAACGCAATGGACAGTGCCAGCATGGACGGGGCGACGTCGGCCATCCAGTCGACGAACGCCTGCATGGACGTACCGTACGACGACGCGAGGATGCGCGCAGTGACGCCGAAGGCCAGCAAAGCGAAGGTGCCGATGATCCACGCGGTCCAGTGCACCACCGGCCCCAGTGCGTGCATCAGCATGACACCCGGATCAGCGCGGCGCAGCTCGCGGCGCAGGGCCGATCCATAGAACGACAGGTTACCCTGCTGCCCGGCCATGCCGGTGGAGAGCGGCCGCTTGCCGTCGTCGCAATTGCCGACGGCATTCATCAGCCTGACCTGCTCGTCGCGCCGGTCCAGGTAGGCGCCGCCGCCGGCCGGATACAGCCATCGCAGGCTCCAGACGGCGGCAGGCAGGACGAGCACGCCCAGTACGCCCATGGCGGCGTTGCCGGTCGTGAGGTCCGCCCATGCCGGCGGAAGCACGATGCGCGCCAGCCAGATCCAGTTGCCTCCCACGATCAGCAGGAACGGGACGATCCGGTTCTCCGCGCTCAGCAACGGCAGCCCGAGCGTGCCCAGCGCGACGAGCGGCAGCACGTCCCACGTGCCGATGCCGAAGCCGATGCCGAGCGTGGCGACCAGCCAGCACGCCGCCGCCATCTGCAGCAGGCGGCGGCGCTGCTGCGGCAACAGCCAGGCGTTGACGGGCGAATTCAGGCGCACGGAACCCGGCACGAACACGAAACTCCATCCGACCGCCAGCCCCCCCGCGGCGACTGCGACAAGGAAGCGCAGCACCGGCAGAACCTCGAGGTGTCCCAGGACGGCGATGATGAGTACGCAAGCCGCCAAGGCGCCGCCCGCCAGAGACATGGTGCGCATCGCATCCGCTCCCCGATACGCCGTTGCCGTCTGCCAGATGAGGCGGTAATCGCGCAGGGCGGCGTTCATTGTGTCACCTCGATGAACAGTTCTTCCAGGCTCAGGGATTCCACGCGGACGCCCGGCTCCCGTGCAAGGCGTTCGACGTCGGCGCCCGGCGCCTGCACGATCACGCTGGCCGATCCGCCGTCGCGCCGGCGCCTGACCTCCCCCGCCAGCGGCGTGACCGGCAACGTGGCGGCCGGCACGACGATGCGGCGCGCGCCTTCCAGCAATGCGTCCGTCTGGCCCTGCAGCGCGATGCGGCCATCTTTTAAAAACGCGAGGTCGAACGCGACGCGCTCCAGGTCGGACAGAATGTGCGTGGAGAACACGACCGTCGTGCCGCGCTCGATCACCTGCTCGACAAGCTCACGCAGAAAGGCACGCCGGCCGACGGGGTCCAGCGAGGACACGGGTTCGTCGAGGATCAGCAGGTCCGGCTCGTGCGCCAGCGCGCGGATGATGGCCAGTCTCTGCTGCTCGCCGCCGGACAGCCGCTTGATCGGCTTGTTGCGCAGGTGCGGCCCGAAGTCCCAGCGCGACAGCAGGCCTTCGACCTTGCCCTTGTTCCAGCGCGGGTACATGGCCTGGAAATAGTCGAACATCTGCATGGGCGTCAGCCAGTCGAACAGGTCGGTGCGCTGCGGGACATAGCCGATGCGCCCGCGCACTTCGTCCGACAGCGCGGCCACGTCTTCATCGAACAGGGCCACGCTGCCACCCTCGGCCTCGCGCAACCCGAGCATGCATTCGAGCAGCGTCGACTTGCCGGCGCCGTTGCGGCCCAGCAGGCCCACGACCTGGCCGGGCGCGATCTGCCAGTCGAGGCCGGAGAGCACGCGCTGGCTGCCGAACGACTTGCTGACCGAGGACATGCGAACGATAGCGGAACTCATTTTGTTTCCTTCAAGATGGTTGCGAACAAAGACAGGACGGTATCGGGATCGAGCTCGAGCTGGCGCGCCTCCAGTGCGGCGCGCTCGAGCGTGGGGCGCAGGAGGCTGGCGCGGTCGGCCGGCGGCGCCGGCGCGGACTCGGCCACGACCATGCCCAGCCCGCGCCGGCGCGCGAGCACGCCTTCCATTTCCAGCAGGCTGTATGCCTTCGAGACGGTCATCGGGTTCAGCGCCAGCGCCTGGGCGATCTCGCGCACGGACGGCATCTCGTCGCCGGGCCGCAGCTGGCCGCCGGCGGACAGGCGGCGCACCTGCTCKACGAGCTGGCGGTAGATCGGTTCCGGCGATCCGGTCGCGATCGAAAACAGGCTGGCGGTATGGGTGGGCATGGTGTCTACTGTATTAATTAAGTAATACAGTAGGACGGAAAAGGTGCCGTGTCAATGTATTTATTAGTGGGCACGGGGTGCCCAGCCTACGGCAACGAGATATACGTAGGGTGGGTACCCCGTGCCCACCTTTTCAGGAGGCGCCAAAAAAGACGGCCTCACGAGGAGGCCGTTAAAGGGCGTGGGCGCCAAGCCGCCCACTTTGGAACCGCGGACAGAGACAGGTCCGCGGAGACGACAGAGGTTGAAACGGTTACAGGTGCGGCACGATCAGGGGCATGAGGTCGTCGAAGGTGCGGCCGGTGCCGTTCTCGCCGATCGCATGCATCTTCCACTCGCCGTTATGGCGGTACAGCTTGGCCATGATCTGGGCCGTGTGCGAGCCCTGCACCGAGAGGTCGAAGCGCGCGATCTCCTTGCCGTTGTTCGTGTCGAACAGGCGGCAGAATGCGTTCTGGACCGACGAGAAGTTCTGGCCCGTGAAGCTGTTGACGGTAAAGACGAGCGACTTCACGTTCGCCGGCACCGTGCGCAGGTCGACGACGATCTGCTCGTCGTCGCCGTCGCCGGCACCCGTGCGGTTGTCGCCGGTGTGCGTGATGCTGCCATCACGGCTTTTCAGTTGACGGAACCAGACCACGTCCATCGGGCGGTTGGTGTCGTCGAACATCACGACGGACGCATCGAGGTCGATCGATTCGTTCTTCGCGCCGAAGCCGAAGAAGCCACCCTTCTTCGCCACGTCCCAACCGAGGCCCATCGTCACGCGGGACAGGGCGCCGCCGGCTTCCTTCTCCAGCGAGATCTTCTGGCCCTTCTGCAGATTGACTGCCATGATAAAACTCCTTTCAGTGCGTCAGCGCGCCGG
>NZ_JBFUDR010000373.1:0-5196 GCF_056404615.1 Massilia sp. P2_C2
TCGCTGAACTGGGTATTGCAGCCGGCGATGATCGGGTCGTTCAGGCCGAAGCCGGCGCCACCCGCGTCGTTGCTGAGCGAGAACAATGCAACCATGCCGTTCTGCATCTCGTCCGATCCGCCCAAGGCAGAACGGCGTGTCCGCTCGGCGTCGCCGACCATGCGCAACGCGAACAGCAGCGCGAGCAGGCCGATGATGACGCTGACCATCAGCTCGACGAGCGAGAAGCCGCGCTGGCGGCTGCTGGACTGGTGTCTCATGTCGCCGCCGCCAGGTAAGACACGATCCGGTGCGCGTTCTGCGCCGCGCCGGTCTTGCGGGTCCAGGAAATCGTGATCGCCACGCGCGTGCGGCCCGTGGCGGGAACGACGTCGACGACGATCCGGGCATTCGGGATGTGGGCACGCGTGTCGTCGTACCACGGCTGCAGGCGCGTGGTCGGCGTCGCGCCGGCTGCCAGCGCGTACGCGCCCGCGTTCGGCAGGTCGACGGCCATCATGCCGAGCAGCTTGTCGGCTGCGATGGTCGCCTCCGCGCGCATGCCGGCGTCGGCCAGCGCGCTCGTCGAACGGGCCTGCATGCCGATCGCGCCGAGCAGGCCGATGGCCAGCAGCACCGCGGCGACAATGGCTTCGATCAGGGCCATGCCCTGCTGGCGGCGCGCGATCACGGCGGACACCCCCGGACGTCGTGCGCCGGCGCGGCCGGGTCGCAGATGGTGGCGACACCCGCCAGCGTCAACACGACGGCCAGCGGCGCGAAGGCGTTCGCCCGCGCGAGCGCCGGCGCCATGTCGATGCGTGTCAGGTGCGGCGCGACGGTCGTGTCGACCCAGCCCAGCGGCGTGAAATACACCTCGGTGGCGCCGGACGGGCTCACGGCCTGGTCCAGGTCGTTTTCGCCCGGCATGGTGCCCGCGCTGCGCGCGATCGAGCGGAAGCCCCGGGCGGGGTCCGGGTCGTTGTCGGCGGCGGTCGTCGCGGTGGACCAGCTGCCCGCATCATCGCTGCAGGGCATGCCCGACGTCGGAAAGCAGATGTCCACGCGCCAGTCCATCTTGCCGTTGGCGGCGTTCTCGCTAAGCACGAGGCGGCTGTGGCTGTTGTGGGCGATGGCCGTGTTGCGCGCGAGCGTGAAGCCATCCTGGTAAAACACGGCCGCCGCCAGGGCCTTCCGGCCCAGCAGCCAATTCGACATCGACGGCAGTCCGACGGACAGAGTGATGCCGATGATCGCGACGACCACGATCGCCTCGATCAGGGTAAAGCCGCGTCCCTGCCGGCGCGGCGTCGCGATAGTGGATGTCATTGCACGCATTGGCCGCCATTGCGGTCGATCCAGCATGAGGTGCTCGTTCCCCACCCGCCCGCCGTCGCGGTGGTGGCACGGTTGCCGTTCTGGTCGATGGTGTAGACGAAGCCTGCCACCGGGCCCGCGCCAGTCGCCGTCACGGTGTACGCGGACGCGGTCGCGCTGCTCAGCGTAAACGTGAAGTTGGCACTGTTGGGCGGCAGTCGATCGAAGCCGACGTAGGTATGCGAACTATTGCTGTTCCAGTAGTCCTCGGCGGCCGTCTGCACGCTGCCGAGCCCCGAGAATGCCTCCGTCAGGCGCGCCCGGATGACGTAGTCCCGGTAAGCGGGAACCGCGATGGCGGTAAGAATGCCGACGATCGCCACTACGACAAGGATTTCGATCAGCGTGAACCCGCGTTCGCGCCGCACGGACAGGAAACGAGTTTTCATATGCAAAGGGGGGGAAAGTTTCCGTACGTCAATATTAGCGCAACCTTGCTTTCTATGGTCGAAAAAAACGATGAAATCGCGCTTTTTTGGCCGCAAAGATACGGTCCGTCTGGCCGAATTAGCTGGAAATTACCAACTTTTTAAGAGGATTTGCCAGATTCACAAGCGTTCGCGGCCGCTTGCATCCCGGTGCCGGAGTATCCGGACGGCATAACGCGGGCTGATACGCATGGGGTCCGGGGCGCCGATTGTCGAGTTGCGTTTGGGGGCAATATAACGAGGGATTTTGGTTGCCTAGGCCACATAAATGACGGGTCGCCGGTGTTTCCCTCTAGTAGGACTGCACTGACAAAACATCATGCATGGAGCCTACATGGGGGCGACAGCTAGTCTTATGTTCGGCAAGAGACTATGGCATTAATGTACACACATCGCGATGAGGAAACCCATCCAAGCAATCGCCCCCAACGATGTAAGTCAGAGATAACGAGGATAAAATGAATAATCTCCAACTCGGTAACGCTGCTCAGAAGAAAGCGCAATCGGTTAACCAGATCCCATCGACCAGTGAAGACATCAAGATGGCGGCCCGACCGGTTGTGAGCTACAGCGGCACCCAACAAAACGAGTTGCTCGCGGCCCTGCCGCGCCAAGACCTGGAAACCCTGTTTGAGCACCTGGAACTGGTTCCGCTGCCCTTCGGCAAGGAACTCTTCGAATACGGCAGCAAGCTGGAATACGTCTATTTCCCGACCACGGCCATCGTCTCGCTGCTGTACGTGATGGAAGACGGCGCGACCACGGAAATCGCCGTCGTCGGCCATGAAGGCGCCGTCGGCGTGTCGCTGTTCATGGGCGAGCGCGCCACCTGCAGCGCCGTCGTCCAGAGCGCCGGCTATGGCTACCGCCTGAAGACGCAATATCTGCGCGACGCCTTCAACAAGGGCGGGGCCCTGCCCCAGCTGCTGATGCGCTATACGAACGCGCTGTTCGCCCAGATGGCCCAGAACGCCGTCGGCGGCCGCCACAGCTCGATCGAGCAGAAGTTGTGCCGCTGGCTGCTGGACCGCCTGGACCGTTCGCCGAGCAACGAGCTGAAAGTGACCCAGGAACTGATTTCGATCATGCTGGGCGTACGCCGCGAAAGCATCACCGCCGCCGCCGGCAAGCTGCAGGACGAAGGCCTGATCCAGTACCGCCGCGGCAATATCACGGTGCTGAACCGCCAGGGCCTGGAAGACTATGCGGGCGAATGCTACAAGGTCGCTAAAAGCGAGTATGACCGTCTGCTGATGGATGTGTCGCGCGCATGAGCGGCGCGGTGTCCCGGCCTGCGTTCGCCGCCGGCGACTGGGCCCTGACCGTCCGCAACTGACTTTGTAACGGATTCTGCAGTTGTATCGCCGCCGGGCTCGCTTTTGCCTGTCCTGGGTCGGCATCGTTCACCGGATTGCTTAGCCTTGCCGTCAGCGCAGGGATATCGAGTGTCGTTCCGGCCAGGGTACCGCCTGACGCGGTCCCGCCGGAGTCGACGCAATGCTCCGTCACAGGCACACATGCATGCACCGTCGTGCCGATGCCATTCCCGCCGCGGTTCACCCGCAACGTCCCACCCAGCAACAACGCGCGTTCTCGCATTCCCAGCAAACCATGCGATTTCGGCCGGCGCATCGCGTCGGGCGGAATGCCGACGCCGTCGTCGCTGACCTCCAGCGTGAACGCTTCCCCTTCGCGCGCCAGGTGCACGACGACGTGGCGCGCCTTCGCATACTTGGCGACATTGTTCAGCGATTCCTGCGTGATGCGGAACAGCGCGATCGCCTGCATCGGCCCGGCGCCATCGACGTCGCCCTCGATCAGCGCCTCGCAGGCAACGCCCGTGACGCGGCCGAAGTCCTCGCAATAACTCTGCAGGGCGGCGGACAGGCCGAGGTTGTCGAGCAGGCTGGGCCGCAGGTCTTCGACGATGCGGCGCTTCAGCTCCACGGTCTCGATCAGCGTGGCGCGGGCACGTCCCAGCGTGGCCGCCTGATCCGGATGAGTGATTTTCAATTGATCGCCCACAGACGCGAGGTACATGCCGATCGCCGTCAGGTTGGCGCCCATCTCGTCGTGCAACTCGCGCGCGAGGCGGGCCTTTTCGTCTTCCGACACGCGGATCAGGTGGCGCGACAGCACGGACAGCTGCTCCGTACGCTCCGCCACGAGCGACTCCAGGTGGTCATTGGTCTGCTGCAGGGCGCGCTCGGCGTTCAGGCGCGCACGGAAGCCGCGCCGGATCAGGTTGTAGAACAGCACGAGCGTGACGAGCGCGGCGACATTGATGCCGAGCCCGCGCAGCGCCGCCAGCCGGTAGCGCTCGTAGAACGATTTGCTGCCCGCCGCCACGAGTTCGTTCTGCTCACCCGTCATGATCACGACCTGCAGCCGGATCTCGTCCATGTGGGTCCTGTCTTCCTGCGTCTGGGCGATGGCGACGATGTCGGAGAGGCCGCCGTGGCGGTAGACGTCCAGCCCCTGGTTCATCAGGTTGATGCGGCGGGTGACGAGGGTTTGCAACTGGGCGAGGTTCTTCAGCTGGGAAGGATTGTCGGCCAGCAGCGTCTTGAGGTTGTCGAACTGGCCGTCGAGCTCGCGCTGGGCCGTGCGCAGCGGACCAAGATAGGTGTCCGAGCCGGAAAGGTAATAGCCGCGCAGGCCGCTTTCCGCGTCGGTCACGAGCAGGTTCAGGTATTGCAGCTTGCCTGTCACGCGGTCGGCCTGCGCCTGGCGTGCGTTGGCAGCCTTCAGTCCGTCCAGGTTGCGGACCAGACTGACACCGTTGAGGACCAGGATCAGGACGCACACGACACACAGCAGGGTCTGGTACAACGGAAGGCTGCGAACCGGCCTGAATCTGGGGTCGGTGGTGAAAAACATCCTCTGTCATTCCTTTCGCAGCTTGGCCTATCCGAGTCATTATAGACCGGGAAAAGTTGCCATGGAGCTCGATTAGGCGTGCGGAAGAGGAAATGTAGCGCGATGACGACGCGCAATTAACAATTCTGCATAGCAAATAACAAACTGCTATTAACAGTTGCAGGCCGAAAGGCAGGGAACCTTGGCTTTCGGCCCACCCCACTCAATCGAGCAGGTTGTTTTTCATGGCGTAGTACGTCAGGTCGCTGTTCGACTGCAAACCCATCTTTTCCATGATGCGAGTACGGTAAGTCGAGACCGTCTTGATCGACAGCGACAAGGCATTGCCGATGTCGGACACGGTCGCGCCCTTGGCCAGGCGCAGGAACACCTGGAATTCACGGTCCGACAACTCCGTATGCAGCGCGGTGTTGGGATCGCGGTCGAAGCTCTGGGCCAGCAATTCGCCGACCTGCGAGCTGACGTAACGGCGTCCCTGGTTTACGGTGCGCACGGCCGTCTTGAGTTCGTCGGCGTCGCACTCCTTGTTCAG
>NZ_JBFUDR010000374.1:0-5186 GCF_056404615.1 Massilia sp. P2_C2
GTGGAACATGGCGCTCACACCGGACGGCGCCCGGCTGTATGTGGCGAACGGCCGCTCGGACAGCGTGTCCGTGATCGACACGGCTGTGGGCGAGAAGACGGGCGACATCGCCGTGGGCCGGTTGCCCTGGGGTGTCRTGATCCGCTGAGCTGTTCAAGTTTGGGACAGGTGTACCAGAAACGGCCGGCGTGAAGGCGTCCGGCAAGGCCAAAACAGGCCAAACAGACAAAACGCGGGCTGGCACGGCGTTTGCGAAAGAAGGGGAGTACTTCCAAAACACCGGTGCCGGCAACGGCCAATTCACTCACAGAGAAAGAGGATGACATGAATCTCGCGGATATCAGCAAACTCGGCGTCGCCAACCCGTTCCGCCAACGCTACGATAATTTCATCGGCGGGCAGTTCGTCGCGCCGGCCAGGGGCGAGTACTTCGCCAACGTCACGCCGATCAGCGGCCAGCCGTTCTGCGAAGTCGCGCGTTCGACTGCGGAAGATGTCGAGCTGGYGCTGGACGCCGCCCATGCCGCCAAGGACGCGTGGGCGAAGACGTCGCCGGCCGAACGCGCCAACATCCTGAACCGCATCGCCGACCGCATGGAGCAGAACCTGCGGCTGCTGGCGACCGCCGAGACCATCGACAACGGCAAGCCGATCCGCGAAACGATGGCTGCCGACATCCCGCTGGCGATCGACCATTTCCGCTACTTCGCCAGCTGCATCCGCACGCAGGAAGGCGCGATCTCGACCATCGACAGCGAAACGTATGCGTACCACTTCCATGAACCSCTGGGCGTSGTCGGSCAGATCATCCCGTGGAACTTCCCGATCCTGATGGCGGTGTGGAAGCTGGCCCCCGCGCTCGCCGCCGGCAACTGCGTCGTGCTGAAACCGGCCGAGCAGACTCCGGCATCGATCATGGTGCTGGTCGAGCTGATCGCCGACCTGCTGCCGGCGGGCGTCGTCAACGTCGTCAACGGCTTCGGCCTGGAAGCCGGCAAGCCGCTCGCATCGAGCAAACGCATCGCCAAGATCGCCTTCACGGGCGAGACGGGCACCGGCCGCCTGATCATGCAATACGCGGCACAGAACCTGATTCCCGTGACGCTGGAATTAGGTGGCAAGTCGCCGAACATCTTCTTTGCGGACGTGATGGATGCGGACGACGAGTTCTTCGACAAATGCCTGGAGGGCTTCGCGATGTTCGCGCTGAACCAGGGTGAAGTCTGCACCTGCCCGTCGCGTGTGCTGATCCAGGAATCGATCTACGAGAAATTCATCGAGCGCGCACTGGCCCGCGTTGAGAGCATCAAGGCAGGTAACCCGCTCGACGAGAGCACGATGATCGGCGCCCAGGCATCGAAGGAGCAGCTGGAAAAGATCCTGTCCTACCTGGACATCGGCCGCCAGGAAGGCGCCCAGGTGCTGGCGGGCGGCGGGCAGGCCACGCACGACGGGGACCTCTCCGGCGGTTACTACGTGCGTCCGACCGTGTTCAAGGGCGACAACAGCATGCGCATCTTCCAGGAAGAGATCTTCGGCCCGGTCGTCTCGGTCACGACGTTCAAGGATGAAGCGGACGCGCTACGCATCGCCAACGACACGCTGTACGGTCTCGGCGCCGGCCTGTGGACGCGCGACGGCAGCCGCGCCTTCCGCGTGGGCCGCGCAATCCAGGCGGGCCGCGTGTGGACCAACTGCTACCACCTGTACCCGGCGCACGCCGCGTTCGGTGGCTACAAGCAGTCGGGCATCGGCCGCGAGAACCACAAGATGATGCTCGACCACTACCAGCAGACCAAGAACCTGCTGGTGAGCTACAGCCCGAAAGCACTGGGCTTCTTCTGACCCCCAAGGGCCATGACAGCCAATATCGAACGCGTGACCGCGACCCCCGCCGCGCTGGCCTTCATCGGCGAGCTGCGGCGGCACCACGGCCCGCTGATGTTCTTCCAGTCCGGCGGCTGTTGCGACGGCAGCACGCCGATGTGCTACGCCGCCGGGGAATTCGACCTGTCCGATACCGACGTCTACCTGGGCAACCTGGACGGGGCACCGTTCTACATCGGGCTGGAACAGTTCGGTTATTGGGAACACACCCAGTTGATCATCGATGTGGTGGAGGGCAATGGCGGCATGTTCTCGCTCGATAACGGCACGGGCCGGCGCTTTCTCACGCGCTCGCGCCTGTTCACCGACGAGGAATGCGGCCAGCTGCGTGACCAGGCGCCCGGACCCTGATTACCAGTAGGGTGGGCACCCCTGTGCCCACCAGGCGCATGCGGTCCGCAAACGTTATGGCGGGCACGGGGTGCCCACCCTATAAAGACCACAAAGACAACATAGGAGACAACCGTGAAGAAGACAATGACCGTCCTGCTCGCAGGACTTGCTCCCCTGGCTTTCCTCGCCCAGGCGGCCGACATCACCAATGCGATGCTCGACAATGCAGCGAAGGATACGAAGAACGTGCTGTCGTTCGGCATGGGCTCGCAGGGCCAGCGCTATTCGACGCTCACCCAGATCAATACGAAGACCGTCGGCCAGCTGGTGCCCGCATGGTCGTTCTCGTTCGGTGGCGAAAAGCAGCGCGGCCAGGAATCGCAGCCCGTCATCGCCAACGGCAAGATGTTCGTCACCGCGTCGTACTCGCGCATCTTCGCGATCGACCTGAAGACGGGCAACAAGCTGTGGAAGTACGAGCACCGCCTGCCGGAAGCGATCATGCCGTGCTGCGACGTCGTCAACCGTGGCGCCGCGTTGTACGGCAACCTGGTCATCTTCGGCACGCTGGATGCGCAACTGGTCGCGCTCGACCAGGACACGGGCAAGGTCGTGTGGAAGGAAAAGGTCGACGATTACGCGGCCGGCTATTCGATGACGGCGGCGCCGTTGATCGCCAAAGGTGTGCTGATCACCGGCGTGTCGGGCGGCGAGTTCGGCATCGTCGGCCGCGTCGAGGGCCGCAATCCGCTGACCGGTGAACTGCTGTGGATGCGCCCGACCGTCGAAGGCCACATGGGGTACCGCTACGACAAGGACGGCAAGGCCATCGAGGCCGGCGTCACGGGCACCGTTAACAAGACCTGGCCGGGCGACCTGTGGAAGACGGGCGGCGCCTCGACCTGGATGGGCGGCACGTACGACCCCGCCACGGGCCTCGCGTACTTCGGCACCGGCAACCCGGCGCCGTGGAACAGCCACCTGCGTCCCGGCGACAACCTGTACTCGTCGTCGACCGTGGCGCTCGATCCGGAAACGGGCCAGATCAAATGGGCCTACCAGAGCACCCCGAACGATTCGTGGGACTTCGACGGCGCCAACGAATTCGTCACGTTCGACATGAACGGCAAGCGCTACGGCGGCAAGGCCGACCGCAACGGGTTCTTCTACGTGATCGACGCGAAGACGGGGCAGTTGCAGAATGCCTTCCCCTTCGTGCGCAAGATCACGTGGGCGAGYGGCATCGACCTGAAGACCGGGCGTCCGAACTTCATCGCCGCGAATCGTCCCAGCGACCCGACCAAGGGCGGGGACGGCAAGAAGGGCTCGACCGTGTTCTCGGCGCCGGCGTTCCTGGGGGCGAAGAACCAGATGCCGATGGCCTACAGCCCGCAGACCGGCCTGTTCTACGTGCCGGCCAACGAGTGGGGCATGGAGATCTGGAACGAGCCGATCTCGTACAAGAAGGGCGGTGCCTACCTCGGCGCCGGTTTCACCATCAAGCCGCTGAACGACGACTACATCGGCGCACTGCGTGCGGTCGATCCGAAGACCGGCAAGATCGTCTGGGAGAACAAGAACTCGGCACCGCTATGGGGCGGCGTGATGACGACGGYCGGTGGTCTCGTCTTCTACGGCACGCCCGAAGGCTTCCTGAAGGCCCTCGACGCGAAGACGGGCAAGGAACTGTGGAAGTTCCAGACCGGTTCCGGTGTCGTGGCACCTCCGGTGACGTGGGAAGACGGCGGCGTGCAATACGTGGCCGTCGTCTCGGGCTGGGGTGGCGCCGTGCCGCTGTGGGGCGGCGAGGTCGCCAAGAAGGTCAACTTCCTCGAACAGGGCGGCTCGGTGTGGGTGTTCAAGCTCGCCACGAAGATCTGATTTACGGTATGTGATGGTCAGGGAGGGTTATGCAAAGGCTGCGGCGGCGGCTGGCGTCAAGACCCTGTTTTGCGGCGACCTCGGTCGCCGTTTTTTTATTTATATCGTTTACTTAATTTACGCTGATGCCGGTCAAATCTGGCACACCTGCCCAGGAATTTGATCCGATTCGCGACAGCCGCACGCGCGAAACCTTGCTGCCGGGCCGCAAACGGCCGGGCACGCTACTTGCCAGTATGGAGAGGCATCGCCCCGATGCGCACCCTACAACAAGTCAGCGAGGAGATACATGAAAAAGGTTCACGCACTGGCCGTCCTGGCCTCCATGAGCGCATGCGCGCAGCAGGCATCTGCGGTCGACATGAAGGCCGGCGACTGGACGGTCAATGTCGGCGGCATCGTCAACGCATATTACACGGGCGTGTCCTGCAGCGGCGATGCCGTCGGCGGGCTGGCGCTGGCCGGAAGGGCGCTCGGTTGCGGCGGCGAGGATCGCCGCACCACCATCGGCAACGGCCTGCTGCCGAGCGGCCTCGTGACGTCGGCGTCGTCGACGCAGGGCGGGTTCGACGTCACCGCCAGGATCGGCATCTACGCCGCCACCGCCACCGACAGCGCGATCAGCCAGAACAGCACGGTCGACGTGCGCCAGGCCTTCTTCACGTTCGGCCGTGCCGACCTCGGCACCTTCAAGCTGGGCCGCGACTACGGCATCTTCGGCGCCAACGCGATCCTGGGCGACATGACGCTGGTCGGCGCCGGCGCGCCCGTGCAGGCCACCCAGCGCGGCCGCGTGACGCTGGGCCATATCGGCGCCGGCTACAGCTACCTGGGCACGTATGGCCAGATCGTCTACAGCACGCCCGCGAACGCGTCCGGCATCGGCGTCGACGTCGG
The DNA here is from genome assembly GCF_056404615.1 of Massilia sp. P2_C2. NCBI lineage: Bacteria > Pseudomonadati > Pseudomonadota > Betaproteobacteria > Burkholderiales > Oxalobacteraceae > Massilia > Massilia sp. P2_C2. The sequence goes on from NZ_JBFUDR010000374.1 coordinate 4,999, forward strand.
CGTGATGAGCCCCGTGTCCGATACGCCCGTCATCGCCGGCTCGCGCTATTCGACCCGGTCGAGCCCCCAGGTGCAGGCCCGCCTGAGCTTCGCGCAGGATGGCTTCAAGGCCTGGCTCGGTGCCAAGACCCAGCGTTTCGTAGCGCAGACGCCAGGGACCGGTGACCTGACGATGAACGGTGTGGAAG
>NZ_JBFUDR010000375.1:0-5183 GCF_056404615.1 Massilia sp. P2_C2
GTCGATGGCATGGTCGGAAATGCGGCCGCCGCGGGCGTGGAAATACTCAACACGGTTGGCCAGCGCCGCGATCAGGGCGGCGAAGGAATCGATCTGCACGCCAGCCACGCCGGACAGGCGCGCCACGTACTCACCGAAACCGGGATTATTGATGCGCATGGCCTTGTCCGGACGATAGGCCGGCAGCACGCGGGTCTTCAGCGCCGACTGCGCGATTTCGGCATGCTGCAGCAGGTCGTCGGCCGGATCGTCCGTCGTGCAGGCGATTTCCACCTTCGCCTGCTCCAGGAACGTCCACGTGTCCATCGTGGCCAGTTTCGCATTCGCCTGTTCCCAGATCGCTTCCGCGTTCTTTTCGTTGATGACCAGGTCGATGCCGAAGATGCGGCGCAGCTCCAGGTGGCTCCAGTGATAGATCGGGTTGCCGATGGCGAGCGGCAGCACCTTGCAGAACGCCAGGAATTTTTCCTTGTCCGAGCGGCCGCCGGTGCAGTATTCCTCGGGCACGCCAGCCGTACGCATCAGGCGCCACTTGTAGTGGTCGCCGCCCAGCCACAGCTCCGCGATGTTGCGGAATTTCTTGCGCTCGGCGATTTCGCCCTGCTGCAGGTGCGAGTGGTAGTCGATGACGGGCAGGTCGGCGGCAACGTCGTGGTAGAGCTTGCGAGCGACGTCGGTCGTGAGAAGGAAATCCTCGTCCATGAAGGCGGTCATGTTTTGTTCCTTGGTTGGCTTAGCTGATATATCAGGATGGTATGCCTAATATATTACCTGTGCAAGGCCTTTTACTCCGGCTGCTCCGTCCGCATGCCGATGCTTTTGACATACAAACTTGTCTGTCTGTATAGTCTCGCGGCGAGGTGTTATCCTTCGTTCATCGGCTCTAACGATGCCTGAATTCAAGACGCGGCGCCGCACCCACCCTCCCCTGGAGCCCCCACGACATGCTCGAGCAACTATTCAAACTACGCCAGAGCGGCACCGACGTCCGGACGGAAATCCTGGCCGGCCTGACGACATTTCTCACGATGGCTTACATCATCTTCGTCAACCCGACGATCCTCGGCGACGCCGGGATGCCGAAGGATGCCGTGTTCGTCGCCACCTGCCTGGTGGCGGCGCTCGGCAGCCTGGTGATGGGCCTGTATGCGAACTATCCCATCGCGATGGCGCCAGGCATGGGCCTGAACGCCTATTTTGCCTACGCCGTCGTGCTGGGCATGAAGGTGCAGTGGCAGGCGGCGCTCGGCGCCGTGTTCGTGTCGGGCTGTTTGTTCATCCTGGTCTCGGTGTTCGGGCTGCGCGCGATGATCGTGAACGGCATCTCGCGCTCGTTGCGCGTGGCGATCACGGTGGGCCTCGGGATGTTCCTCGCACTGATCGCCTTGAAGAGTGCGGGCATCGTCGTGGCGAGTCCGGCTACGCTCGTGCAGGCCGGCGACCTGCACAAGCCGGAAGCCATCATGGCGGTCGTCGGCTTCCTGCTGATCGTGACCCTCGACCGCCTGAAGGTGCGCGGCGCGATCCTGATCGGCATCGTCGCCGTGACCATCCTCAGCTTCTTCTTCGGCGGGAACTCGTTCCACGGTCTCGTCTCGACGCCGCCGTCGATCGCGCCCACGCTGATGCACCTGGACGTCAAGGGCGCGCTGGGCGTCGGCATCCTCAACGTGGTGCTCGTGTTCTTTCTCGTCGAACTGTTCGACGCCACCGGCACGCTGATGGGCGTCGCGAGCCGTGCGGGCCTGCTCGTGGAGGGCAAGATGGAGCGCCTCAACAAGGCACTGCTGGCCGACAGCGCGGCCATCGTCGCCGGATCGGTGCTCGGTACGTCCAGCACGACGGCGTACATCGAGAGCGCAGCCGGCGTGCAGGCCGGCGGCCGCACGGGCCTGACGGCGCTGACGGTGGCCGTGCTGTTCCTCGCCTGTCTGTTCATCGCGCCGCTGGCCGGCGTGGTACCCGCCTACGCGACGGCGCCGGCACTGCTGTTCGTCGCCTGCCTGATGCTGCGCGACCTGGGCGACATCGAGTGGAACGACACGACGGAAGCCGTGCCGGCCGCCATCACCGCCCTCGTGATCCCGTTTACGTATTCGATCGCGGAAGGCATCGCGTTCGGCTTCATCATGTATGCGCTGCTCAAGCTGACGACCGGCCGCGCGCGCGAAGTCAAGCCTGTGATCTGGGTGATCGCCGCCCTATTCGCCTTCAAGATCGTCTACATTGGCACCTGAGTGGCATCTGGCGGCCAGCGCTGTCTGGCTGATTCAACGAAATCCTGGCCGATCGGACAATAGTGAATCGCACTGACTGAACTGAAGATTGATGGCGGCAAAAAGCTCGGAGTAGCCGCCAATTTCGTCACGGTCGTACCAATGTTGGGGCTTGGTTACCTAATTAATGGATCTATTTCATGAATCTCAATATGGCCCCTCGACAAAATAAGCCTCATGAATGATGTCCCAACTGGGAATGGTGCTACAGGTAAAGCCGTTATCGTAGTAATAAATTCTCATTGAGTTTCCTGATATTTTTGCTGCCAATAATGTGCTATAGGCCGCCTTGCACGCGGCGATAACCATCGTATAACTTCCTTGCGTATCCATATTGCAGATTTTATGGATTTGTGTCGAGTTATTGATAGCGACCACCACATTTCCATTGCCTTCTATCGCGAGATAACTCACAGTGCCCGAACAAAAATAGTTCGCAAATGCGTCTGAGGAGAAAATAGWGCAAAACGTCATAAAAAATGTCAAAATGATTTTTTTCATTTAAATGCTTTCATGAAATCCCGAGAGGAACTTTTATAATAACCATCTACAGCATTCTCCACCGACAGGGTTTGCCAGTTCTAAAGTCGGGTTCTATTACGTCTTCGAGCGATTCAGTCAGGCCTTCTAATAGTCGCTGAACCACCGATGAGCATCGTCGAAATCGAAGAATATGATGGGCTGTAAATATTGGCGCTGCGAGTTTACTCGAAAAATACAGGCAAAAAATCACCAAATCTCACGATTTGTCGCCCGAACATTTTCGAGATCAAAGACGGTTTAGAATTCTCACCTTACACCGAACCACGGGTGCGCTTGACAACCCGGGCTTCCGGACGCAGACAAAAGCCGCTGTGCAGAGCGTTTGCGGCTGCTGTGTTTTCAGCCAGACACGCCTTGGCGCCGTCACGCGGCGGCCGAGACCTTCCCGGCCGTCAGCATGGCGGCGAATTCCGCCGCCTTCACCGGGCGGCTGAACAGATAGCCCTGCACGAGGTCGCAACCGAGATTGGCCAGCAGATCCAGCTGGCCGGCCGTCTCCACCCCTTCCGCCACCACCGACAGCCGCAGGCCGTGCGCCATGCCGATGACGGCACGCGCGATGGCCAGGTCGTCGGGGTCCCGCTCCAGGTCGCGCACGAACGACTGGTCGATCTTCAGGCGGTCGACGGGGAAGCGCTTCAGGTAGTTCAGGTTCGAATAACCGGTGCCGAAATCGTCGATGGCGAGCCGGATGCCGATCTCCTTCAACTGCCCCAGCAGCGAGAAGCTCTTGCCGGCGTCTTCCATCGACGTACTTTCCGTCAGCTCCAGCTCCAGCAGGCCCGGCTCCAGCGCGCAGTCGGACAGGACGCTGCGCACGGTGCCGAGGATCTGTTCCGTGAACTGGTGCACGGAGAGGTTCACGGCCACGGGCACGACCGGTACGCCCGCCTGGCGCCACAGCTGCAGCTGGCAGCAGGCCTCGCGCAGCACCCACTCGCCGATCTCGATGATCATGCCGGTCTCCTCGGCCAGCGGGATGAAGACCGAGGGCGGCACGTAGCCCCGCTCCGGATGGCGCCAGCGCAGCAGAGCCTCGGCGCTGGCGATGCTGCCGCGGATGACGTCCATCTGCGGCTGGTAATGCAGTTCCAGCTCGCCCCGTTCGAGGGCGCGGCGCAATCCATTCTCCAGCTTGAAGCGGTCGTTGGCTTCGCGGTTGAGTTCCGGCCGGTAGAACGCGTAGCGCTGGCCGCCGCCGTCGGCCGCCTGGCGCAGCGCCGTCTCCGCGCCGCGTGCCAGCGTGTCGTAGGCGACGCCGTCGTTCGGGTAGATGGCGATGCCGATGCTCGGGTCGAGGTGAAAATCCTCGCGCTCATGGCTGTACGGTGCGCCCAGCGCGGCCAGCACGCRCCGCGCGGTGGCCGCGAGCTCCTCGGTGTCGGCGCGCAGCAGGGCCAGCGCGAACGCGCCTTCCGAGAAGCGGGCGACGAAGTCCTGCGCGCCCACGTCGCGCAGGCGCACGGCCGCTTCCTGCAGCAGGGCCTGCTCCGCGCCCGGTCCGAGGGCCTCGCGGATCAGCGCCATGCGCGTGAAGCGCAACAGCATGAAGCCGAGCACGCGGTCTTCGGCGCGCGCCTCGCCCTTCAACCTGCGCAGGCGTTCGCGCAGCAGGTCGCGGTTCGGCAGGCCGGTGACGGCGTCATAGTGGCTGGCGTAGTGCAGCCGTTCTTCGGCGCCCCGCAGTTCGGTGACGTCGATGCCGGTGGCGAGCACGAATTCCACGCTGCCGTCTTCGCGCCGCAGCAGCGTATGCGTCCACACGATATTCCGCGTGCCGCCGTTCGGCGTACGCCATTCGCCCTGCAGGCGCTGCGGCGGCGGTTGGTCGGCGATGCCGGCGAACAGGTGGCGCACGGCGTCCGGATCGTTGGCACCGCGCACCACTTCCCAGCACGGCCGGCCGAGCGCGTCGTCGGCACGCCAGCCCAGCGATTCTTCGCAGGCGCGGTTGAAGGTCACGATGCGGCCGTCCGGCTCCGTCAGCAGCACCAGCGTGCCTGCCGTCTCGACGATCGCGGACAGGCGGTTGCGTTCCGAGCGCAGCGCCGCGGTCCGTTCGACGACGAGCGCCTCGGCGCGGGTGTACAGCCGGGCGCGCTCGAGCGCGAGGGCGACCTGCTTGGCCACGTTGTCCAGCAGTTCGCGCTCCTCGACGCCGAATTCGTCGGGATCGGCGTGCACGTGCAGCATGCCCAGGCGGCGTTCGCCGGACTGCAGCGGCAGGCAGACGAGCGCCGGATCGCCGGCCGCCGGGTCGCCGGCAGCGGCGCGGCCAGTGCCGCATTCGCAGGCGTCCGGCGGCCGCGTGTCGCCGCGCTGCGCCAGCACGCGCAAGGCGCCGTCCGGCGTCACCGCGCTGAT
>NZ_JBFUDR010000376.1:0-9178 GCF_056404615.1 Massilia sp. P2_C2
CATCACGATCAAGTACTGCTTGGGTGAAGCGGTTTTCCTGACCAAACGCACTGATACAGGGCAACATTACAAAGGCTAGTAGAAGTCGCTTCATAACGTCCATATGTCCTTGGCTCGCTCCAGTCCGATGGACCTAGCATAACATGTTGCCTAACCGCAAAAATCGCAGACTGTCACGGCGGACGAGCCCTGCTCGGAGCGGGCTCACTTGCATGGATGATCGATCACCCTTACGGCTTCGCCCGGTACTCAATCGAAATTCCATGGAAGCTGGTCATGCGCTTCCCAGGGCGTCCACTTTCGCTCATTTTTCTCTCATAACCAATGACGAGGTGGGTATCATCTCGCCAGTCCAGGCGAGGACTCAAACGCGAATCGCCCATCGCGTCGATATAGAAAACGGCGGAATCCGCACGATCGCCATGAGTGGAGATGGTCTCGTCCGGACGGCGAAGATGAACTTCGTCATACAGCGCCCCCTGTCCGAAACCGAGGCCATTGTCGACGACTTCCAACGTAGCAATCCAGTTCCCATCTGGCGAGCTGACGTCGACAGACTTGCCGACGATGGGCCGACCATCGTCCCCATCGTCCCATTGGTGAAACGCATACAGGCCAGCAACGACGAAAGACAGAAAGAGCGCGGCTCCCAGCGCAATGATGAATCTCCCTATCTCCATTCTGTCTCCGCTCGCTAGGCTGCCCTGCCCTGCCCCTCGTACCGCACCTGATCCAGCCACTCCAGCAACGGAATCGTCGCAGGCAGGAGAGGACTGACGGCATACGCCCCCTGCCACGCAAACGCCTGCCCTTCCAGGCTTTGCGGCTCCCCTTCCCACTCGCGGCTGATGTAGAAGTACAGCCGCACGTGCGCGTGCTCGTACACGTGCTCGACGCAGCACCAGGGCTCGGCCGAGATGACCTTCACGCCCAGTTCCTCGACGAACTCGCGCTGCAGCGCGTGGAAGATGTCCTCGCCCGGCTCGACCTTCCCGCCCGGGAATTCCCAGTAGCCGGCGTACGGCTTCCCCTCGGGACGCTGGCCGAGCAGCACGTCGCCGTTCGGGCGCATCAGCACGCCCACGGCCACATCGACAGGCTTTTTAGACATCGACTTGTTCCTGTGCCGGCGCAGGCGCCGGCGGCAGCTTGCCCGCGTAGTCCTTGGCGAACTGCCACGCGACGCGGCCCGAGCGCGAGCCGCGGCTCAGTGCCCAGCGCAGCGCATCGCCGCGCGCGGCCGCGATCTGCTCCGGCGTGCAGCCAAAGCTTTGCAGCCAGTGGCCGACGATGTCCAGGTAGTCGTCCTGCCGGAACGGATAGAACGACAGCCACAGGCCGAAGCGCTCGGACAGCGAGATCTTTTCCTCGACCGTCTCCGCCGGATGCAGGTCGTCGTCGGCCACGTGCTTGTAGCCGTCGTTGTCCGAGAATTTTTCCGGCATCAGGTGGCGGCGGTTCGACGTCGCGTAGATCAGCACGTTGTCCGACTGCCCCGCGATACTGCCGTCCAGCGCCACCTTCAGCGCCTTGTAGCCCGCTTCGCCCTCTTCGAAACTGAGGTCGTCGCAGAAGATCACGAAGCGTTCCGGGCGGCCGGCGACGAGGTCGACGATGTCCGACAGGTCCGCCAGGTCGGCCTTGTCCACTTCGATCAGGCGCAGGCCCTGCGGCGCGAACTGGTTCAGGCAGGCCTTGATCAGCGACGATTTACCCGTGCCGCGCGCGCCCGTCAGCAGCACGTTGTTGGCCGGGCGCTTCGTCACGAACTGGCGCGTGTTCTGCTCGATCTGTTCCTTCTGCTGGCCGATGTGCTGCAGGTCGTCCAGGCGGATGTGCGACGCGTGCATCACCGGTTGCAGGTATTTGATGCTGCCCGCGCCCGGGCGGCGGCGCCAGCGGTAGGCGTAGCCGTGGCGGAAGTCCGGATCGCGCGGCGCGGCGGGCGGCAACAAGGCCTCCACGCGCGCCAGCAGCGCCTCGGCGCGGTGCAGGAAGTTTTCCAACTGATTCATCGGTGGTTCAGGAGCGGTAGTCGGCGTTGATCGAGACGTAGTCGTGCGACAGGTCGCAGGTCCACACGGTGGCATCCGCCTCGCCGCGCGCGAGCACGACGCGCACGAGGATCTCGGCCTTCTTCATCACGCGCTGGCCATCCTCTTCCTTGTAGTCCGGATTGCGGCCGCCGGCCTTGGCGACGAGGACGTCGTCCAGGTACAGGTCGAGCTTCGCGGTGTCGAGGTCGTCCACGCCGGCGTAGCCGATGGCGGCCAGGATACGGCCCAGGTTCGGGTCGGACGCGAAGAACGCGGTCTTCACGAGCGGCGAGTGGGCGATGGCGTAGGCGATCTTGCGGCACTCGTCCATGTCGCGGCCCTGCTCCACCGTGATGGTGATGAACTTGGTGGCGCCCTCGCCGTCGCGGATGATCTGCTGGGCCAGGTGGCGCGAGATGCCGGTGACGGCGTCGCGCAGTGCGGCGTAGTCCGGGCTGTCGGTCGAATCGACGACGAGCGAACCGGCGCCCGTGGCGACGAGGATGAACGAGTCGTTGGTCGACGTGTCGCCGTCGATGGTGATGCTGTTGAACGAGCGGTCGGCCGCGTACTTCACGAGTTCGTCCAGCACGGGTTGCGCGACCTTCGCGTCGAACGCCAGGTAGCCCAGCATCGTCGCCATGTTCGGCTTGATCATGCCGGCGCCCTTGCTGATGCCGGTCATCGTGACGGCGTGGCCGCCGATCGTGGTCGTCAGCGACGCCGCTTTCGGCTGCGTGTCCGTCGTCATGATGGCCTCTGCGGCATTGAACCAGTTGTCGGCCTTCAGGTTCGAGATCGCGGCCGGCAGGCCCGCGACGATCTTTTGCACCGGCAGCGGTTCCAGGATCACGCCGGTGGAGAACGGCAGCACCTGCTGCGCATCGAGGCCGAGCAGGCGCGCCACTTCGGCGCACGTCGCCTGCGCGTTCGCGAGGCCCGGCTCGCCCGTGCCCGCATTCGCATTACCCGTGTTCACGACCAGCGCACGGATCGGCTTGCCGCCGCCCGCATTTTTATCTTTCGCTGCCTCGAGATTCGCCTTGCAGACCTGGACCGGCGCCGCGCAGAAGCGGTTCTTCGTGAACACGCCGGCGACGGTCGCGCCTATAGCGAGCTTCATCACCAGCACATCCTTGCGGTTCGGCTTCTTGATGCCGGCTTCGGCGTAACCGAGTTCGATGCCGGCGACGGGTTTCAGTTCGGCGGCGACGGGCAGGGGGGAATTGACGGCCATGGCGTTCTCTAATGAAAAGATGGAAAGAAGGTCCGGTATTGTAACGCCTCATCGGCACGTGCACCGGTGGGCTGCCGCTGTTAATACATGCTTAAGTTGGCCAATTGATAATCGGAAACATCACTTACCCGGCGATGCCGCTTTGGTAAGATGTCCCATCCACCGGAGGTTCAATGACCGACAACCAACGCGATGTCCTGAGTGCCTGCTTCTCGCTGGCGATCGTCCTGTTCGCCCTGTTCGTGACGCAGCGCTTCATCCTGCCGCTGCTGTGGGCGGCGATCCTGTGCATCGCCACGTGGCCGCTGTACGTGCGCGTGCGGACGGCGCTGGGGGGACGCACGATCCTCGCCGCGGCCCTCGTCACCATCGTAGTCGCCATCGTCTTCATCACCCCGCTCGCGCTGGGCGTCACGCAGGCCGCCCGCCAGGCGCCGGCGCTGGCCCAGTTGATCGCCAGCGCCAACACGGAAGGCCTCGCGGCGCCGGAGTGGCTGCACCGCATTCCGTTCGCCGGCGACGCCATCTATAGCTGGTGGCTCGCCACGCTCGGCCAGCCGCACGGCCTGGCGCACCTGCTGCAGGACGGTTCCGTCGGGCGCATGCAGACCGCGAGCGAAGTGCTCAAGCGGGTAGGCAGCGGCGTCATGCACCGTCTCGTCGACATGCTGTTCGCCTTCCTGTGCCTGTTCTTCTTCTACAAGGACGGCGCCGCCCTGCAGCGCCAGACGGACGCCATCGGCGCCCACCTGATCGGCACGCGGCGCTGGACGCTGTTCTCGCTGAAGGTGCCCGTCGCCGTGCGCGCCACCGTCAACGGTCTCGTGCTCGTCGGCCTCGCGGAAGGCGTCCTGCTCGGCATCGGCTACCAGATCGCCGGCCTGCCGTCGGCCGTGCTGTGGGCCGCGGCGACGGGCATCCTCGCCATCATCCCATTCGGCGCCCCGCTCGCCTTCGGCGCCGCCGCGGCGCTGCTCGCAGTGAAGGGCGCGACGATCGCCGCGATCGCGATCCTCGTATGGGGCGCCATCATCCCCGCCCTGGCCAACCTGACGGTGCGCACCTTGCACCACTACGACAGCATCGGCCTGCTCCGCCCTTCCGCGCGTTCCGATGCCGGCTATCGGCTCTACGACCGCGACGACGTGGCCCGCCTGCACCGCATCCAGGCCCTGCGCGCATTCGGCATGAGCCTCGCCGACATCGGCCTCACGCTGGACAGTCCGGCCGGCTCGCCGCTGGCGATCGTCGACCGCCAGCTGGCGGCGCTCGAGGTGCGCATGGCGGAAGCTGCGCGCCTGCGCGACCAGCTGCTGCGCGTGCGTGCGCAGCTCGTGCGCGGCAGCGCGCCTGACCTGTCCACGTGGCTCACCACACTGGAGAACACCATGGACATGAGGGACGTGTACGAACGCTATTTCACCAAGGAAGAACTGGAGCGCATGCCGCTGATCCGCAACGATGCCGCCCAGGCCGAGTGGCAGGGGATGACCGAACAGGCGCGCGGCCTGATCGAATCGCAGGTACCACCGAGCGCAGAGGCCGCCAAGGTCTTCGCCCTGCGCTGGCTGCAGACGTTCGAGCGCGACACCGGGGGCGACCCGACGCTGCAGGCGAAAATGAACGTGATGGCCGAACGCGAGAAGGATGCGGTCGGCATGCCGGCGCAGATTTTCGACTACGTGAAGGCAGCCGTCGGGGAACTGAAATTCGACGCGTGGAAGAAATACATGCGGCCGGAAATCATCGACCGCATGCGCCTCCATTTTGCCGGCCGCGGCAGCGAATGGACGGACTTGATTGCGCAGGTGCAGGCCGAGATCAAGACCGATCCCGAGGCGGCGGGCGCACGGGCACGCGACCTCGGCCGCCGGTGGATGGACCTGTTTTACGACATGGTCGGCACCGACCAGCAGGACATCGACGCCTTCCGCAAGGGCACCGCGACGGATCCCTTGCTGCGCATGGGGCCGGGCATCGGCGAGGCAACGCTGGCCTGGCTGAGGAAGGCACTGACCGTCTAGTCGCGGAGCAGTCGCAAATCGGGGCAGAAAAYTCGGGGTCAGAGCACTTTTCCCGCAAAATTCGGGGTCAGAGCACTTTTTGGTGTACGGTCTTTTCAGCAAGCCCGCTCAGAGGTCGACGCCAAGGCATGGGTCCGCAGCAGGATACCGCGGGTTGTCGGCATGATCTAGTGTGCTCCGGAACATTGATCGGAAATTTGCTCTGACCCCGAATTCGGGAAAAAATGTGCTCTGACCCCGAATTTTAAAGACGTAAAAAAGGCGCCCGCGGGCGCCTTTGCTTTGGTGTTACGGCATCAGGCCAGCTTGCCGTGGCACTGCTTGAACTTCTTGCCGCTGCCGCACGGGCACGGGTCGTTGCGGCCGACCTTCACGCCCATGTAGGTGGTGGCCGGATCGTCTGCCATCGCGGTCGTGCCCGGGGTCACCGCGAGCGGCGCCATCAGCTCTTCCGGCGCGGCCGTCGGGTCGAAATCGGCGTGCTGGTAATTGATGTTTTCCAGGTGCGCCGCAGCCGCCTGCATCGCCGCTTCCGCCGCCTCGACTTCTTCGCGGGTCTGGATGCGGACCGTCATGATGGTGCGGATCACTTCGTTCTTGATCTGGTCCAGCATGGCGCCGAACAGCTCGAACGCTTCGCGCTTGTATTCCTGCTTCGGGTTCTTCTGCGCATAGCCGCGCAGGTGGATGCCCTGGCGCAGGTGGTCCAGCGCGGCCAGGTGCTCGCGCCAGTGCGTGTCGATGTTCTGCAGCATGACGTTGCGCTCGAAGCCGCCGAACGCTTCCTTGCCGACGATGCCGACCTTGGCCTCGTACGAGCTTTCCGCCGCCGCCAGCACGCGCTCGAGGATGTCGTCGTCGTTCAGATTCGGCTCTTCCTCCAGCATTTTCGCCAGCGGCACCGGGAGTGCCCACTCGTCGGCCAGCACGCGTTCGAGCGTCGGGATGTCCCACTGCTCTTCCACCGACTCCGCCGGCACGTGCGTGCGCACGACGTCCGTGAACACGCCGGTACGGAGCGATGCGATCAGTTCTGAGATGTCGGCCGCTTCCAGCAGCTCGTTACGCTGGGTGTAGATCACCTTGCGCTGGTCGTTGGCGACGTCGTCGTATTCCAGCAGCTGCTTGCGGATGTCGAAGTTGCGGGCCTCGACCTTGCGCTGGGCGCCTTCGATGGAACGGCTCACGATGCCGGCCTCGATCGGTTCGCCTTCCGGCATCTTGAGGCGGTCCATCACGGCGCGCACGCGGTCGCCCGCGAAAATGCGCAGCAACGGGTCGTCCAGCGACAGGTAGAAGCGCGACGAACCCGGGTCGCCCTGGCGGCCCGAACGGCCGCGCAGCTGGTTGTCGACGCGGCGCGACTCGTGGCGTTCGGTACCGATGATGTGCAGGCCACCCTGCGCGACGACGTGGTCGTGCAGCGACTGCCATTCCGAACGCAGCTGGGCGGACTGCTCTTCCTTCTGCTCCGACGCGAGGTTCGCGTCAAGCTCGATGAACTGGATCTGCTTCTCGACGTTGCCGCCCAGGACGATGTCGGTACCGCGGCCCGCCATGTTGGTGGCGATGGTGATCATCTTCGGACGGCCGGCCTGCGCGATGATCTCGGCTTCGCGCGCGTGCTGTTTCGCGTTCAGCACGTTGTGCGGCAGCTTGGCCTGGTTCAGGATGCCGGACAGCAGTTCCGAATTCTCGATCGACGTCGTGCCGACCAGCACCGGCTGGCCGCGCTCGTAGCAGTCGCGGATGTCGGTCAGCATGGCCTGGTATTTTTCCTGCGCCGTCTTGTACACCTGGTCCTGGCGGTCCTTGCGCTGCGACGGACGGTTCGGCGGGACGACGACGGTCTCCAGGCCGTAGATCTCCTGGAATTCGTAGGCTTCGGTATCCGCGGTACCGGTCATGCCCGACAGCTTGCTGTACATGCGGAAGTAATTCTGGAAGGTGATCGAGGCCAGCGTCTGGTTCTCGTTCTGGATGCGGACGCCTTCCTTCGCTTCCACGGCCTGGTGCAGGCCGTCGGACCAGCGGCGGCCCGTCATCAGGCGGCCGGTGAATTCGTCGACGATCACGACTTCGTTGTTCTGCACGACGTAGTGCTGGTCCTTGTGGTACAGCACGTGCGCGCGCAGGGCGGCGTACAGGTGGTGGATCAGCGTGATGTTGGCGGCGTCGTACAGCGAGGCGCCTTCCGGCAGCAGGCCCATCTTCGTCAGGATGGCTTCGGCGTTCTCGTGGCCGGCCTCGGTCAGCAGCACGGTGTGCGCCTTCTCGTCCTTCGTGTAGTCGCCCGGGACTTCGATCTGGCCCTTGCCGTCCGGGGTTTCCTCGCCAATCTGCAAGGTGAGCAGCGGCGGGACTTCATTGATCTTGTGGTACAGCTCCGTGTGGTTCTCGGCCTGGCCGGAAATGATCAGCGGGGTACGCGCTTCGTCGATCAGGATCGAGTCCACCTCGTCGACCACGGCGAAATTCAGGCCACGCTGCACGCGCTCGCGCATCTCGTACACCATGTTGTCGCGCAGGTAGTCAAAGCCGTATTCGTTGTTGGTGCCGTAGGTGATGTCGGAGGAGTACGCCTTTTGCTTGCTGTCGTGGTCCATCTGCGACAGGTTTACGCCCGTCGTCAAACCAAGCCAGCCGTACAGGCGGCCCATCTGGTCGGCGTCGCGCTGGGCCAGGTAATCGTTGACCGTCACGACGTGCACACCCTTGCCGGACAGCGCATTCAGGTACACGGGCAGGGTCGCCATCAGCGTCTTGCCTTCGCCGGTACCCATCTCGGCGATCTTGCCGTAGTGGAGGACCATGCCGCCGATCAGCTGCACGTCGAAGTGGCGCATCTTGAGGACGCGCTTGGCGGCTTCGCGGCAAACGGCGAAGGCTTCCACGAGGATGTCGTCGAGGGAGGCGCCCCCGGCCAGGCGTTGCTTGAATTCGGTCGTCTTTGCCTGGAGATCGGCATCGGACAGCGCTTCCATCTGCGGCTCGAGCGCATTAATGTCGCGCACGGATTTTTGGTATTGCTTGAGCAGACGCTGGTTACGGCTGCCGAAAATCTTGGTCAGGAATGACATGCTGTGTTCTTCAAAAATACGCCGCGAAAAGGATCCGAGGAGCCAGGAATGATATCAAAAAGATATCCACCTGAGAGCGCCAATGGCAAAAAGCCACCGATTTTATCATGCGATGCGGCCACACTTGGGGTTCGCCGGACGGATCACAAGTGCCGCTGGCAAAAATTGTTATCGAACTGCATTCAATCACACATGCGGCGCACGATTCCTCGCGCCACGGCCGGCGGATATGGTATGTTCGGGCCATGCAGTCTTCTTCAAATCAGCAGCGTCCCTTCCACATCTACGGCACCCGCGACCGCAAGACGGCGTTCGGCGCCACCGATTTCCTGCGTTCCAACGACCGCCTGGCCGCCCTGATGCCGACCGCCCTGCGCGTGGGCAACCTGCAGCGCGACGTCAAGGTGATCCTGCCGCCGATGTACGCCGGCTGCGACGTGCTGTCGTTCCAGGACGCGACGCTGACCCTGGCCGTGCCCTCCTCGGCCGTCGCGGCCAAGCTCAAGCAGCAGCTACCCAAGTTGCAGGCCGGGTTGCAGAAGAAGGGCTGGCAGGTCGAGAACGTGCGCATCAAGATCCAGATGCGCCCCAATGTGCCTGTGCGGGAAGAACTGAAACCGTCGACGCTGACCCTGCCGCCGACGGCGGTGGAAGCGTTCGAGGAGTTGGGAGACAGTTTGCCGGAGACGCCGCAGAATGCGGCCCTGATCGCGGCGATCAAACGGTTGGCCGAACGGCGCAAGAAATGACGTTCGCGCCATGTTGACGTAACGCGTGGGCACGGGGTGCCCACCCTACATA
>NZ_JBFUDR010000377.1:0-5152 GCF_056404615.1 Massilia sp. P2_C2
GCGCTCGCCAGGCGGCCGGGTGGTCTTTGACGGGTGCGGATATGTCGAACTGACTCGTGAGAATGGTGGAGACCGAATGCTGACATCGACTTATACCCTCGTCGCCCTGTCCGTCGAACAGACGACGGTGCGGGCGGCCCTGCAGTCGCTGCTCGATGAATTGCGCGCGCTGCCGGGCGACTTCAGCACCCTGGCCGCCGGCCGCGCGGCCCAGTTGTGTACCGCGCTGCGCCAGGCGTACGACAACTGTCACTGGCGCAAGCTGGACAAATTCCTCGTGCCGGTCCTGCGCCGCAGTACGGCGGCCGCCGACGGGTTGCTGACGGAGCTCGAACGCCTGAGCGGCCAGGCCGCCGCCGCGATGGACGTGGCCGAAGCGTGCGTCGGCGCGGCCGATCGTCCGGTGCCGCGTGACGTGTTCTGCGGCGCCATCGAAGGCTGCGTCGCGGCCCTGCGTCGCCGGCTGGAGCGGGAAGAGCACGAGCTGTTCCCGCTGGCGCGCGGCGCCGTCGGGGGCGATGCCTGGTTTGCGATCGCCAACCAGATGCTGGCCCACGATGCTTATGTGCAGGAACGCCGTGCCGGCCCGCGGCGCCCGGATCACGAACTGATCGGGCCTGCCGGCCATGTGGTGCAGGGACACGATCCGTTGCAACCCGAGTCCGCACGGCGGCATACGATGTTGACCATTGCCCACTGACATCCGGCGCCATGCATCACGAGTGAATGGGCATGAACGGACATGTTGTACGCACGCGCAGGGCTGGCGTCACGAGGCCATCAGGGTTCTTTGCTATGATGGCGATTTTGGAAGTGCGATTTCATCATGTTCGAGTTCCTATTCAAGCGGCCGGGCGACAACAAGTCGGGTGCCAAGCCGGCCGGAAAGGGCGCGCAGGGAGCGCAGGGTGCGCCGGCGGGAGCGCAAGCCGAGCCGTCCGTACCTGCGAACACCCATCAACGCACGGCCCAGGCTGAAAAGCTGAGCCGCATCGGGGATGACGAAGCCGCTGCGGTGGAATTCATCCTGCAATGCGAGTTTTCCGAGCTGCGGCTGGCCGCTGCTGACCTCGTCCATAGCCCGGAGCGGCTCGAGCGCATCCATGCCGCGATGCGCAACATGGATCGCCGCGTCGCCAAGCTGATGCAGTCGCGCCTCGATGCGTACCGCCACCGTGAAGCTGAGCACCGCCGCGCCGAAGCCGCCGTCGGGCAGGCCGAAGCCCTCCTCAAGGAAGCCCTGCTGACGCCGAACCACGTTGCCGAGCTGGACCGTAAGTGGTCCGTGATCTCCGCACCCGAACTCGACGCCGCGTTTCAGACCGCGCGCGCCGCGCTGGCCCAGCGCCTGGAAGCCCAGGTGGCCCTGCAGCGCGCCATGATCGACCGTGTGGCCGCGCTGCGCCAGCTGGAAGGCGCGGGTCTGCCGGCCGTCGAGCTGGCGCAGCGTCTCGATGCGTTGGCGCAGGAACAGGAAGAAGCGCTGCGCGCGCCCGAGCATCCGTCGCTGCCGCGCGCGCTCGTGGCCGAGTTCGCCGCCGGAATGCAGAAGCTGCGGGCGACCCTCGAAGTGCAGGAAGCCGGCCAGGCCGCGCTGGCGGCATGCGCGGCCTTCCTCGATGCCCAGCAGGCGAAACCGGTTGCCGAACTGAACGCCGAGACGCTGCGGCGCGAGTGGAAAGCGTTGCCGGTGCCGCCCCCTGGGGATGAGGCCGCCGGACTGCAACGGCGCTTCGATGCTCTGCTGGCGTCGCTGCCGCAGCCGGAGCCGCGCAAGCCGAAAGAAGCACGGGAGGCCAGGCCCGCCGCGCCGGACGGTGCCCACGGCGGCAAGGGCGCCGGCAAGGATACGCACCGGGACGGCAGCAAGGATGGCAAACCGCGCGGTGCCGACCAGCATTTCCTCGACACGATGGAGGCGATGGAAGCCGCCCTGCAACAGGGTTCGCTGGGTGCCGCCGCCGACCACGACAAGACGCTGAAGGAGGTGCGCGAGAAGGGCATGCGCCTCACCGCCGCCCAGTCCGACCGCCTGGCCCATCTGCGCGCCGAGCTCAAGCGCCTGTCCGACTGGGCGCGCTGGGGCGGCAACGTGTCGCGCGAGGAACTCATCAAGACCGTCGAGGCCTTGCCCACGCAAAACCTGGCGATGAGCGAGCTGGCCAAGAAGGTGGGCAGCATGCGCGACCGCTGGAAGGCGCTCGACAGCCTGTCCGGCGCTGCGCCGAAGAGCCTGTGGGAACGCTTCGATGCCGCCTGCACGGCCGCGTATGCGCCGGCCGCCGCCCACTTCCGCCACCTGGCCGACGAGCGCCATGCGAACGCGGCGCGCGGCCAGGCCATCGTCGAGGAAGCGCAGGCCGAGATCGCGCGTCTGCAGGACGGCAGCGTCGAGTGGAAACACGTGGCCGGCACGGTACAGCGCCTGCGCCTGGCGTGGAGCCACCTGGGCGCCATCGACCGCAAGGAAAAGAAACGCCTGGACGCGCTGTTCACGGATGCGCTGAACATTCTGCAGGGACCGCTGGAAGAACAGCGCAAGGCCGAGATGGCCGAACGCGAGGCGATCATCGAGGAAGCGGCCGCGATCGATCCGCACGACCGCCACGCGATCGACACGATGCGCGCGCTGCAGCAGCGCTGGCAGGACCATGCACGCGCGTTGCCGCTCGAACGCAAGAGCGAACAGGCGCTGTGGCAGCGCTTCCGCGCGGTCTGCGACGAGGTGTTCCATCGTCGCAAGGAATCGATGCACGAGGCCGACATCGAGCGCCGCGCCCACGAGGCCGCCAAGGAAGCCATCAGCGCGCGCCTCGAAGCATCTGCCGCCGACGTCACCCCGGCCACGGCCGCGAAGCTGTTGCGCGAAGCGCAGGCCGAGTGGCAGGCGATCGGTCCCGTGCCGCGCGCCCACGAGGCCCGGGTGGAGAAACGCTACCATGCGGCCGTCGCGCTCGTGCAGCAGCATGTCGACCAGGTGCGCCGCGCCGCCGGCGTCGCCCAGGCGGGTATGCTGCGCGACAAGCTGCGCCTCGTTCAGGAACTGGAACAGGCCGTAGTAAAGGATGGCGCGGGCGATACCGACTGGGACGCGCGTTGGACCGCGTTGTCGGCCCTCGACGCCGATATGGAACGCGTGCTGCGCACCCGCTTCGATGCCGCGCTGGCCGCGCTGCGCGGCGGTCCGGAGGCGCGGGCCGCGTATGCGCGCCAGCTGGAAGGCAACCGGGACGCCCTGCTGCACGAGTTGCTGCGCCTGGAGATCGGCGCCGGCATCGACAGCGGTCCGGAATTCGCGCGCGAGCGCCTGAAACTGCAGGTCGAAGTGCTGCAGTCGTCGCTCAAGTCCGGGCACGGCGTCCGGGGTGCCCAGGATGGCGCCACGGCGCGCCTGCGCGACCTGTGTGCGCTGCCGGCGTTCGTGGACGCGCGCACGGCGTCCCGTATCGAGCAGCTCGCGCTGCGCCTGGCCAGGGAGGGTAAGTGAGCAACGAAGTAAGGAACGTCACGGAAGTCCGCGTCGAGACCACGGATTTCGACCTCGGCACGGAGATCGCACGGCTGCGCGCGGGCGATGCGCGCGTGGGGGCCGTCGTCAGTTTCGTCGGCACCGTGCGTGACATGAACGACGGCGACAGCGTGGCCGAACTGGAGCTTGAGCATTATCCCGGCATGACGGAACGCGCGCTGCACGACATCGTCGAACAGGCGCGCGCCCGCTGGCCGCTGTATGGCGTCCTCGTGATTCACCGCGTCGGTCCAATGCGGCCGCTCGACCAGATCGTCCTCGTCGCCTGCACGGCCGCGCACCGGGGCGAGGCGTTCGCGGCCTGCGAATTCATCATGGATTACCTGAAAACCGACGCCCCGTTCTGGAAGAAGGAACAGACGCCGAACGGCGCGCGCTGGGTCGATGCGCGCGTGACGGACGACGCGGCGCGGGCCAAGTGGGCCAGCCGCTGAGCTGGATCGCCGTCGCCGTCGGGGCGACCCTCGGTGCCTGGCTGCGCTGGGGCCTGACCGTCTTCCTCGGCCATTTTCACGCCCACATCCAGCTGGGGACGCTCGTCGCCAACCTGGCGGGCGGCTACCTGATCGGGCTGGCGCTCGGTTTCTTCGACGCCTTGCCCGCGCTGGCGCCGGCCTGGCGCCTGTTCGTCATTACCGGATTTCTCGGCGGTTTGACGACGTTTTCCAGTTTTTCCGGCGAAGCGATGGTGTTGCTGCAGCGTGGACATTACAGTTGGGCACTGGGTCACGTGGCGCTGCATCTGCTGGGCTCGATCGGCTTTTGCGTCGCGGGATATGCGACCTGGCGTGCCATTGCCTGATACCTCACCGGCGTTCGCTTGCGCGCAAGGTGTGGCCCGATGCACTCTGGCAAAGTCCAGTTTTCACTCATCGGAGACCGCCATGAACCAGCACACGTCCGCCCGCCCAAGCCCCGCCTTCGTGGGCGCCTCCTGGAGCGCGATGATTGTCGGCATCGCCGCCTACCTCATCGGCTTGTGGAATGCGCAGATGCAGCTCAACGAAAAGGGGTATTACCTCTCCATTCTGCTGTACGGTTGCTTCGCCGCCGTGTCCCTGCAAAAGACCGTGCGCGACCGTGCCGAAGGCTTGTCCGTCACGGGCATGTACGTCGGTATCTGCTGGATGTCGCTGATCACAGCCGTCGGACTGCTGACGGTGGGGCTGTGGAATGCCACGCTGATGCCCAGCGAAAAGGGCTTTTATGCGATGTCGTTCGTGCTCACGCTGTTCGCCATCGTCGCCGTGCAGAAGAACGTGCGCGACCTGGCCGCGGCGGACGACGTCCCGGCCGCGCAACAGGCCTGATTCACGACTTGCCCGCCCGCTGGCGCCGCGCGGGCAGGTCCGCCAGCCGCGTATCCGCCGCGTCGGGCAACGCCGTGTGCTTGCCCTGGCCGATGCGCTGGGCCCGGTAAATGCCCGTGTGGCCGGAAAACAGGTACGCGAGCACGCAGCCGACGGCCGCATACACGCCCGTTTCCGCACCGAAGAGTTCCATCGCCATCAGGGTCGAGGCGATCGGCGTATTTGCCGCGCCCGCGAACACGGCCACGAAACCGACGCCGGCCAGCAGGGAAAACGGCAGGTGCAGCAGCGGCGCCAGCGCGTTGCCGAGCGT
>NZ_JBFUDR010000378.1:0-5146 GCF_056404615.1 Massilia sp. P2_C2
ACGCATACGTTACGCGTGGGCACAGGGGTGCCCACCCTACTTATAGGTTCCAAGTCCTGTGTTCAGGCCCGTTCCGCGTCCGCCACGAGGGCATTGAGTTCGGCCCGGAGCGCGCGCGGGAGTTCGCCCGCCGTCAGGCCGATGGGCCCTGCGCCGCCGGCCACCAGCCGGTCCGCGGCCGCGCCGTGCAGCCACACGCCGGCCAGCGCGGCTTCCCAGGCGGGCCAGCCCTGGCCCAGCAAGGTGCCGATCAGGCCCGCCAGCACGTCGCCCGTGCCGCCCGTCGCGAGGCCTGGATTGCCGGTCTTGTTCACCGCCACCTCGCCGTCCGGACGCGCGATGATGGTGCCCGCGCCCTTCAGCACGACGACCGCGTCCAGGCGCTGCGCCAGTTCGCGCGCGTTCTCGAGACGGTCGGCCTGCACGATCGCGGCGGTGACGCCCAGCAGCCGGGCCGCTTCGAGCGGATGGGGTGTCAACACGGTCTCGCCATCGTGCGCGGCGAGGCGCGCCGCGAAGTCGGGACTGGCCGCGCACAGGTTCAGTGCATCGGCATCGACGAGCAGCGGCCCGGTGCCGTCGATGACTTTCGACAGCAGGTGCGTGGCCCCGGCGGAATCGCCCATGCCGGGGCCCGCGACGACGGTGCGGCCGTCGAAGGCGAAACCGGCCGCGTCGCGGAACATGATCTCCGGCTGCATGGGGTCGAGTCCGGGCCCCGGATCGATGGCGGCCACGAAGACACGGCCCGCGCCGGCATGGAGCGCCGCGCGCGCGGCCAGGATGCCGGCGCCCGCCATGCCGCGCGCGCCGCCCAGCACGGCCACGTCGCCGTACGTCCCCTTGTGGCTGTTCCGCCGGCGCGGCGCCAGCAGGGCCGCGAACCGGGCGGGTGCATTGAGCCACGCCTGCGCCTGCACGGCGGGCGGATTTGCAGTGCCGAGGCGGTCGACATGCACGCGGCCCGCGTGGTCGCAGCCGTCGCCGGTGTGCAGGCCCGGCTTGTTGCCGAGGAAGGAGATCGTGTGCGTGGCGCGCACGGCCATGCCGTCCGGCCCGATGACGGCACCGGTGTCCGCATCGAGCCCGCTCGGCACGTCCAGCGCCAGCACGGGGCAGTGCAGGTCGTGCGTGCGTGCCGCGAGCACGCGTGCGCGGCCCTCGAGCGCGCGCGCGAGACCGATCCCGAACAGCCCGTCGACGACGAGGCAGCAGCCGTGCGCGTCGTCGACGTCGTCCACGAAGCGCGCACGGCTCGCCCGCGCGCGCTCGAGGGCGTGCTGCGCCTCGGCGGAAGGCGTTGTGCCGGGCAGGTGCACGATGTCGACATTGGCGCCGAGGTGGGCGAGGTTGGCGGCGACTTCCAGCGCGTCGCCGCCGTTGTTGCCGGGGCCGGCCAGCACGAGCACGCGGCTGTTCGGCAGGCCGCCCAGCACTTCGAGCGCATAGGTCGACGCGGCCTCGCCCGCGCGCCGCATCAAGGTGCCTGCGGGCAGCTGCGCCTGTTCGGCCTGCTCGATGGCCCGGATCTGGGCGACACTGTAGAGCGGATTGTCCATATCTTTCCTGAGAAGCGCTCGAGGGCGCACATACGCATTTTCGCTAAAATTCTTGTCCCGCGCGACTACAATAGCGGCTGGCTTGACCAAGAGCCGGTAGGGTGGGCATTTGAGGCCGGTGGCCTCAAATGAAATGTGCCCACGCGTTACGTATGCGTAACGCGAACGTCCGCGTGGGCACGTGGCGCCCACCCTACCAAGACTATACGAGGAATGACGATGGACTGGCAGTTCTGGATCGACCGCGGCGGCACGTTCACGGACATCGTGGCGCGCCGGCCCGACGGCAGCCTGGTCACGCACAAGCTGCTGTCGGAGAACCCGGAGCAATACCGCGACGCGGCCGTGGCCGGCATCCGCCATCTGCTGGGGCTGTCCCCGGACGCGGCGATTCCCGCCGGACAAGTCGAGGCCGTCAAGATGGGCACCACGGTCGCCACCAACGCGCTACTGGAACGCAAGGGCGAGCCGACGGTGCTGGCCATCACGAAGGGTTTTCGTGACGCGCTGCGCATCGCCTACCAGAACCGGCCGCGCCTGTTCGACCGCCATATCGTGCTGCCCGAACTGCTGTACGGCCGCGTCGTCGAGATCGAGGAGCGCATCGGTGCGCACGGCGACGTGGTGACCCCGCTCGACGAGGCCGCCGCGCGGCGCGACCTGCAGGCCGCGTACGATGCAGGCATCCGCGCGCTCGCCATCGTGTTCATGCACGGCTATCGCCATGCCGCGCACGAGGACGCCGTGGCCCGCATCGCGCGCGCCATCGGCTTCACGCAGGTCTCCGTATCGCACGCCGTCAGTCCGTTGATGAAGCTCGTGGCGCGCGGCGACACGACCGTCGTCGACGCCTACCTGTCGCCGATCCTGCGCCGCTACGTCGACCAGGTCGCGGGCGAGCTGCCGGGCGTGAAGCTGCAGTTCATGCAGTCCAGCGGCGGCCTTACGGATGCGCGCGCGTTCCAGGGCAAGGACAGCATCCTGTCCGGGCCAGCCGGCGGCATCGTCGGGATGGTGCGCGCCAGCCGCCTCGCGGGCTTCGACCGCATCATCGGCTTCGACATGGGCGGCACCTCGACGGATGTGTCGCACTTTGCGGGTGAATTCGAGCGCGTGTTCGAGACGCAGGTGGCCGGCGTGCGCATGCGCGCGCCGATGATGAGCATCCACACCGTCGCCGCGGGCGGCGGCTCGATCCTGCATTTCGACGGCAGCCGCTACCGCGTCGGTCCGGACAGCGCGGGCGCGAATCCGGGGCCGGCCGGCTACCGCCGCGGCGGGCCGCTTGCCGTCACGGACTGCAATGTCATGCTCGGCAAGATCCAGCCGCGCCATTTTCCGCACCTGTTCGGCCCGGGCGGCGACGCACCGCTCGATGTCGAAGCCGTGCGTACGGGCTTCGACAGACTGGCCGACGATGTCGAGCGCGCGACGGGCACGCGCCTCGCGCCCGAAGCCGTCGCCGAGGGGTTCATCCGCATCGCCGTCGGCAATATGGCGAATGCGATCAAGCAGATCTCCGTGCAGCGCGGGCATGACGTGACGGAATACACGCTCACGAGTTTCGGCGGCGCGGGCGGCCAGCATGCCTGCCTCGTCGCCGACGCGCTGGGCATGAAGACGGTGTTCATCCATTCGCTGGCCGGTGTGTTGTCCGCGTACGGCATGGGCCTCGCGGACCAGAGTGCGATGCGCGAACGCGCGGTGGAACGCCGCCTGGACGACATCGACGCCGCCGCGCTGGCGGCCGAACTCGATGGGCTGGCCTTTGCTGCGCGCGCGGACCTGGCGGCGCAGGGCGTGGCGCCCGGGCGGATCGACGTGCTGCGCCGCGTGCACCTGCGTTATGAAGGCACCGACTCCGCCATCGTCGTGATGGATGCGGACCGCGCGGGCTTGCAGGCCCAGTTCGAGCAGGCCTACCGCCGCCGTTTTTCCTTCCTCATGCCGGGCAAGGCGCTGGTCGTGGAAGCCGTGTCGGTGGAGGCGCTGGGCCGCTCCGACGCGCCGCCCGAACAGCCGGTGGCGACGCCGCCGCGCGGGAAGCCGGCGGTACCTTGCGAGATGGTGAAGATGTATGCCGACGGCGCGTGGCGCGACACGGGCCTGTATCGCCGCCAGGATATCGCGCCGGGCGACCTGATCGACGGCCCGGCGATCATCGCGGAAGCGAATGCAACGACGGTGGTCGAGCCGGGCTGGCGCGCCGAGGTCACGGGGTACGACCATCTCGTGCTGCGCCGCGTGCAGGCGCTGCCGCGGCGTCATGCGATCGGGACGACGGTCGACCCGGTGATGCTGGAGATCTTCAACAACCTGTTCATGTCCATCGCCGAGCAGATGGGCCTGCGCCTGCAGAACACGGCATACTCCGTCAACATCAAGGAGCGCCTGGACTTTTCCTGCGCCATCTTCGACGCCGACGGCAACCTCGTCGCCAACGCGCCGCACATGCCGGTGCACCTCGGCTCCATGGGCGAGAGCATCAAGGCCGTGATGCGCAAGAATGCCGGCACCATGAAGGCGGGCGACGTGTATGTGCTGAACGACCCGTACAACGGCGGCACGCACCTGCCCGACGTGACGGTGATCTCGCCCGTGTTCGACGAGGCGGGGGAGACGATCCTGTTCTACGTGGGTTCGCGCGGCCACCACGCCGACATCGGCGGCACGACGCCGGGCTCGATGCCGCCGGATTCCGTGCACATCGAGGAAGAGGGCGTCCTGATCGACAATTTCAGGCTGGTGGACGGTGCGGACGGCGTGCTGCGCGAGGCCGAGGCACGGGCCCTGCTGGGCGGCGCCCGCTGGCCCGCGCGCAATCCCGACCAGAATCTGGCCGACCTGCGCGCCCAGGTGGCGGCGAACCAGAAGGGCGTCGAGGAGTTGCGCAGGATGGTCGCGCATTTCGGGCTGGACATCGTGCGCGCCTATATGGGGCACGTGCAGGACAATGCCGAGGAAGCCGTGCGGCGCGTGATCACGGCGCTCTCGGACGGTCACTTCGTCAATGAACTCGATAACGGCGCGCGCATCGAGGTCGCCATCCGCGTGGACCGTGAAGCGCGCAGCGCGGAGATCGACTTCACGGGCACGTCCGCGCAACTGCCGAATAATTTCAACGCACCGTCCGCCGTGTGCATGGCCGCCGTGCTGTACGTGTTCCGCACGCTCGTCGACGACGACATTCCGCTGAACGCCGGCTGCCTGAAGCCGCTGAAGGTGATCATCCCGCCCGGTTCGATGCTGAATCCGCATTATCCGGCCTCGGTCGTGTCGGGCAACGTGGAGACGTCGACCTGCATCACGAACGCGCTGTACGGCGCGCTGGGGACGATGGCGGCGGCGCAGGGCACGATGAACAACTTCACGTTCGGGAACGCGCGCCACCAGTACTACGAGACGATCTCCGGCGGCTCCGGTGCGGGGCCGGGCTTCGACGGCACGGACGTCGTGCAGACGAACATGACGAATTCGCGTCTGACCGACCCCGAAATCCTCGAGTTCCGCTTCCCCGTGCGGCTGGAGAGCTATGCGATCCGGCCCGGCTCGGGCGGCGCCGGCCGCTGGCATGGCGGCAACGGCGG
>NZ_JBFUDR010000379.1:0-5107 GCF_056404615.1 Massilia sp. P2_C2
ATGGTGCTGTTCCTGCTGTACGCGGCCGGCATCGTCAGCGCGATGGCCGTCGCCTGGGTATTCAAGCGCACGATGGGCGCCAAGGGCCACCAGCCGCTGATGCTGGAACTGCCCGCATACCACTGGCCGCACCTGCACAACCTGGCGCTGGGCCTGTGGGAACGCGCACGCATCTTCATCACGCGCGTGGGCACCGTGATCCTGACCCTGATGGTGCTCGTGTGGTTCCTGTCCAGTTTCCCGGGCGCGCCGGAAGGCGCCACGCATCCGCCGATCTACTACAGCATCGCCGGCATGCTGGGCCGCGCGTTGTCCGTCGTGTTCGCGCCGATCGGCTTCGGCTGGCAGATCTGCATCGCGCTCGTGCCGGGCATGGCGGCGCGCGAAGTGGCCGTGGGCGCGCTCGGCACCGTGTACGCTTTGTCCGCCGGCGGCGAGGACGTGGCCAGCTCGCTGACGCCGATCATCGCGGCGTCGTGGGGCCTGCCGACGGCGCTGTCGCTGCTGGCGTGGTACGTGTTCGCGCCGCAGTGCCTGTCGACGTTGTCCGTCGTGCGCCGCGAGACCGGCAGCATGCGTTATTCGCTGCTGATGGCCGGCTACATGTTCGCGCTCGCGTACACGGCCTCGTTCCTGACCTTCCACATCGCACGTTCCGTGCTGGGGAGCTGAGCATGATCCAGACCCTGATCGTCGGTCTCATCGTCGCGGCGGCCGCGTTGTATGCGGCGGTCAAGTACCTGCCCAGGTCGTGGCGCGAGCGTCTCGTCCATCGACTGTCGGACGGTACCGGCAAGGGCCGGATCGTGCAATGGCTCGGCACCGATTCCAGCTGCGGCAGCGGGTGCGATACGTGCGGCACGTGCGAGACCACGCCGTTGCCGGAGCAGGATGCGAAGGGCCGCAAGGTCATCCAGGTCCACGTGCAGCGTTGACCAATTCGATCAACCGCTTCGCATCGAACGGCGCTCTCCACTTGCCGGCCGTGTCGGCGTACCACGCCGCATAGCTGGCGGGACGCTGCAGCGCGTGCGCTGCCGAACCGTCCCGCTTGTCGTCGCGCTTACTTTGCCGCCTGCACCACCGGCAATTCGATCGCGCTCTCCAGCCCCGGCGCGTGGTAGACGCGCTGCGTGGCCTTGCGATAATCGCCCGGCCTGGCAAGGAAGATGTTCGGCACGAAGGTCTGCGGATTGCGGTCGTACAGCGGGAACCAGCTGGACTGGATCTGCACCATGATGCGGTGGCCCGGCAGGAATACGTGGTCGACGTTGGGCAGCGCGAAGCGGAAGCGCTCGGCCTTGTTCGCGGGGAGTGCGGCCGGCTTGTCCAGGCCCTGGTAGTAGCGGCCGCGGAAGATGTCCATCGCGATCGGCAGCTCGTAGCCGCCCAGCTCGGGCTGTGCCGCGACTTCGTCCGGATACACGTCGATCAGCTTGACGACCCAGTCGCTGTCCGTGCCCGACGTCGATGCGTACAGGTCGGCCATCGGCTGGCCGGCCAGTTGCAGCGGGGCGGTGAGCGGGGCGCTCGTGTAGGTCAGCACGTCCGGGCGGTCCGAATAGCTGCGCTGGTCCGTCACGAGCCACGGCTTCCACACATTGCCGTCGCTCATGCGCACGGGACGCGGCACGAACGGCACCGGCTTGGCCGGGTCGGACACGTATTCGTCGAACGCGGCGGCCTTGTCGGCCTTGCCCGCCTTCGCATCGCTTTTCTCGAACGCGAGGCCGAAGCCCGATTTCAGGTACAGCGGCGTGGACGCCGGTACGAGCGGCCACTGCTCCAGCCGGCGCCAGCGGTTCACGCCCGTCTGGTACGACCACACGGGCGGCGTGTCGAACGCGGGTGCGCCATCCTTCAGGTACTGGTTGAAGAACGGGAGCATGACGTCGCGGCGGAATTGCTGCGCCGTGTCGCCCGTGAATTTCAAGTCGCCCAGGCTCGAGCCTTCGTAGTTGACGCCGCTGTGGCGCCACGGGCCGACGACGAGCGAATTCATCTTGTTCGTCTTGTCCTGCGGTTCGACGGCGGCATACGTCGCGTAGGCGCCGTAGATGTCTTCCTGGTCCCAGCGGCCGACGACGGTCATCAATGGTACCGTCAACGGGCGCTTCGCGAGGATCCTGTCGAGCGCCTGTTCCTGCCAGTAGTTGTCGTAGGCCGGATGCTCGAACAGTTTTTTCGTGAAGTTCAGCTGGTCCAGGCCGTAGAGGTGCGCAAAGTCGGACGTGGAGCCGGCGCGCAGGTAGGCCTCGTAGTCGTCGTGGATGCCCGTGACGATCTGTTCGCCTTCGCCACGCGCCGCGTTCTGGCTGGCGATGTAGGCGAGGTTCGGGTTGCGGAAGGCACCGTTATGGAACCAGTCGTCGCCGCGCCAGCCGTCGACCATGGGGCTCATCGGCACGGCCGCCTTCAGTGCCGGGTGCGGTTCGACGAGCGCCATCAGCACGGTGAACCCTTCGTAGGACGAGCCGACCATGCCGACCTTGCCGTTCGATTGCGCGATGTTCTTGATCAGCCAGTCGATCGTGTCGTACGCGTCCGTGCTGTGGTCGACGGACGTGTTGTTCAGCGGGCCGCGCACGGGGCGCGTCATCACGTAGTCGCCTTCCGAACCGTATTTGCCGCGCACGTCCTGGAACACGCGGATGTAGCCATTCTCGATGAAGGCGTCGTCGCCGTCGCCGAGGATGGATTCGATGTGCGGGCTCTTCATGCGGCCGGCGCGCTTCGTGGCGTTGTACGGGGTGCGCGTCAGCATGATCGGTGCCTTGCCGGCCATGACGCTCTGCGGGATCACGATCACGGTGTGCAGCTTGACGCCGTCGCGCATCGGGATCATGACCTCCTGCCTGACGTAGTCGGCGTTCGGGACCGTCGTCGCGAATTTATCGGACGGGATGTCCGGCGCCATCGGTGGCGTCTGGGCCTGCGCCGTAGTGGCGCAGACGGCGGCAAGAACGAGGGACAGGACGGACAGGGACGGCAGACGGTGACGCGGCATCGGGTAGGTCTCCACGGGACGGTTGAGTGAGCAACCTTGGGTAAAAGTTGCAGCGGAGCATATTACCGAAGCGTGGGAAAGTGTGCAAACGCGCCACGAAAATTCGGGGTCAGAGCGTGCTCTGACCCCGAATTGAGATGGATCAGGCGGTCAGGAGCTTGCGGCCTGCCGGTGCCGGGCCCGCGGCCAGCTTGAACGTGCTGACGACGACATCCAGCTCGCGCGCCTGTTCCTGCAGGGCGGCAGCGGCGGCAGCGGCTTCCTCGACGAGGGCCGCGTTCTGCTGGGTCGCGTCGTCCATCTGCGCGATCGCCTGGTTGACCTGGGCGATGCCCATGCTCTGTTCCTGGCTGGACGCGGCGATGTCGCGCATGAGGACTTCCGCGCGGCGCACGGAGGTGACGATCGTTTCCATCGCCTGGCCCGCGCCGTCGGCCAGCGTGCTGCCGGCGTCGACCTTGGCGACGGAATCCAGGATCAGCTGGCGGATCTCCTTCGACGCGGCGCTCGAGCGCTGGGCCAGSGTGCGCACCTCGCCGGCGACGACGGCAAAGCCGCGGCCCTGCTCGCCGGCACGGGCCGCTTCCACGGCCGCGTTCAGGGCCAGGATATTGGTCTGGAAGGCGATACCGTCGATCACGCCGATGATCTCGGACATCTTGCGCGAGCTTTCCGTGATGGCGCCCATCGTGCGCACCACCTCGGCCACGACGGCGCCGCCTTGTTCGGCCGACTGCGCCGTCTCGGCCACGAGGCGGTTCGCTTCCAGCGCGTGCTCGGCGTTGTGGCGCACGGTCGTCGTCAGTTCTTCCATCGCGGCCGCCGTCTCCTCGATGCTCGAGGCCTGGGCTTCCGTACGGGCCGACAGGTCCATGTTGCCGCGCGCGATCTCGTCGGTGGCGCCGGCGATCACGGTGCTGCTGTCGCGCACCTTGCCGATCGTGCCGCTGAGCGAGCCGACGAAGCGGTTGAACGCCAGTGCCAGCTTGCCGACTTCGTCCTCGCTGTCGGCGTGCATGCGGCGGCTGAGGTCGCCTTCACCGTCGGCGATCTCGCCCAGCATGCCGGCCGCGCCCATCACCGGGGCCGAGATGGCGCCCGCCACGAACCAGATCGCCGCCAGGCCGACGGCGCCGCCGACGAGGGCCGCGATCAGCGCGGACACCGCCGCCGTGCGGCCGATGTTGCCCAGCACTTCGTCTTGCGGCACTTCGGCCACGACGTACAGGTCCAGCTCCGGCACGTACGACGACGCGACGAACTGGCGGCCCGTCGGCGCATCGTAGCGGTTCGACGCAAACGCCTGCTTGCCCAGCAGCGAGCGCACCAGTTCGGGGGTGAAGCCGGGCTGGCCGGCGAGATTGTGCTTGCCGTCGAGCAGGTTGCGGTCGCGGTGGACCAGCAGCGCGCCCTCGTGGTTCACCAGGTAGACGTAACCGGATTTGCCGAGGCGGTAGTTTCGGATGCTGTCGGCAAGCGCTTCGGCGGAGAGGCCCAGGCCGGCGATCGCCAGCTTGCCGCCGGGCGTCTTGACGCGCGCGTCGATGAACAGCATGTAGACGCCCGTGGTGCCGTCCTTGTCCAGGTTGAGCGTGTAGGGCGCACTGCTATCGAGGAATTTCTTGAACCACGCATCCTTGTCGGACGTTTTGTCGATCGTGCGGTCGAGGCCCTTTTCGGTGAAGTATTTCGAGGTGCCGTCCGACACCCAGAACGCGGTGGCGGCCTTGTTCGCTGCCTGCAGGTGCCTGGCCTGCGCGGTCCAGGCCGCCAGGCCGTCGTCCGGGTTGCCGGCGTCTTCCCACGCCTGCAGGAACGTGTTGTTCGCCAGCGTCTGCGAGATCGCGGCGGGCTCCGCGATCTGGCGCTGGATATCGTTGCGGATGGCGGCGACCTGCGCCGGCAATTCGCTGCCGACGACGCGCTCGCGCATCTGCGAACTGGTCATCGAGATCGACAGGGTGGAAGAGATGGCAATGAATACAAGCAGGCACACACCCATGCTGAGCATGAGCTTGGCGCGGATGGCGAGATGACGAAACTTCATGGCGACTGTTTTGTGGAAATGGTTGTTGAGTTTAATTAGATGTGAAATAGATG
>NZ_JBFUDR010000380.1:0-5083 GCF_056404615.1 Massilia sp. P2_C2
ATATAGGGCAGCACCTCGGGCGCAATACCGGTGCCGTTGTCTTCCACCGTCACGACGATCTCGTCCGTCCCGGCCTGCGCGGCCAGGYGCAGGCGGCCGCCGTCGCCCGTGTATTTCGATGCGTTGCCGAGCAGGTTCGTGAACACCTGGGCCAGGCGCACCTTATCGCCCTCCACGGCGACCGTGCCGGACGGCAGCTCGACATCCAGCGCCTGGCCCCGCTCCGCGATGCGCGGCTGCACGGTCTCGATGGCGTGCCGCAACACGTCGGCAAGCAGCAGCGGTTCGGCGGACAAGGTGATCTTGCCGCTGCTGATGCGGGCCGCATCGAGCAGGTCGTCGAGCAGGCGTGCCATGTGATCGACCTGGCGCCCGATCACGCGTGCGAGCTTCAGCTGTTGCGGCGCGGCGTCGGGGTCGCGCTCCAGCAGCGACGCGGCCATCGCGAGCGGCGACAGCGGATTGCGCAGCTCGTGCGCCAGCATGGCGAGGAATTCGTTCTGGCGCCGGTTGGTGGCCTGGGCGTCCTCGCGCTGGTATTGGGCGTCGACGGTGGCCAGCACGAGGTGTTCGTTGGCTTCGCGCAACTGCGCCAGCGCGGCTTCCAGCACCTGGCGCTCCTCGGCCTGGCGCCGCGCCAGCGCACGCGCCGCTGCCAGCTCATCCTCCATCGCACGGATGCGGTGAAACAGGAACGGTTCCGGCAAGTCAGCGGCGGGGGAACGTTGCTCCGAAGACGGCGGCTCTGGTGAATACGTTCCCATGCTCTTCCTTTATTTGTGCGGCTCGCGCCGCGTGGGGTACCCCGTCATCRGGGCATCGAGGTTCGCCGCGTGCGGGGCGACGTCGAGCCCCTGGTCCGTGATGCGGTATTCGCGCAGCTGGTTGCTGTGGCTGGAGCCCCGCACCTTCACCACCGTCATGAACTTGCACACATGCCCCTCGACTTCGGCGAAACGCATCGTCAGCACGGCGTCGGCCAGGAAGCACAGGTTGTCGCTGGAAAAGCGCCAGTTCGGCGCATTGTCCTCGTAGCCGACCGTGACGACGGCGGTGACGCCGCGCCGCGCCAGCATCGCCAGCGTGCGGAACACGGCCAACCGCAGGTCGTAGCGGAATTCCGGCGCCAGGTACAGGCCGATCTCGGACAGCGAATCGATCACGACCCGCGTCGCGCCCGTGCGCTCGATCGCCTCGAGCAGCTGGTCCATCACTTCCTCGACCGACAGCGACAGCGACAGTGATTCCAGCACCGTCACCTGGCCGGCCTGCACCATCCGCACCAGTTCCGGATCGTGCAGCCGCGCCGTATGCTTTTCGAAGAACAGCGCGACGCCCTTCTCGCCCTGCGCCGCGCCGGCCGCGAGGAATTGGGTGCCGAGGATCGTCTTGCCGATGCCGGTCGGCCCCGACACGAGCATCGTATGCCCCTGCGGCAGCCCGCCGTGCAGCATGTCGTCCAGGCCGGCCACGCCGGTCGACAGGCGCTGCGGGTCGGCGGCGATGGTCTCGTACGCTTCCGGCAGCGGCGTCAGCAGGCGCGGGTAGATGCGGATCCCGTCGTCCGTGATGCGCAGCGTGTGCGCGCCGGCCATGTGGGCCTGGCCGCGCATCTTGATGATGCGGATCTTGCGCACCACCGAATCCTCGTCCAGGTTGTGCGACAGCGCCAGCATGCCGTCCGCCACCGTGATGATCGGGTTCGCTTCCACGTCGGTCTGGTTATACTCGCCGATCAGGAACGTGGTGGCCTGCCACGTGGCCATGCGCGAGCCCAATTCCTGGATAAAATGCTGCAGGTCCCACAGACCCTCGTTGCCGCTGCGCGCCGTCTGCACGACGGAACGGAACGAATCGACGAAGACGAGGCTGGGACCGAAATCCTCGACTTCGCGCATGATGCGCTCCAGCACGCCGCTGAAATCGCCGGCGCGCAGGTCATCGGCCAGGTTCACATAGCGGATGCTCGAGCCGACCTTGTCCATGTCGAAGAACGCGAATTGCTGCTGATAGCGCAGCATCTTCAGCGGCGGCTCGCCCAGCACGGTGAAGAACAGCGCGCGCCGCTGCGGGTTGGCGAGCGCGAACATGATCTGGTGGGCCAGCGTCGTCTTGCCGCTGCCGGGCGCCCCGGCGATCAGCGTGAACGAAAACTCGGTCAGGCCGCCGCCGAGAAGCACATCGAGCCCTGGCACGCCCGTGCTGAGTTTCTCCAGGGTTACTTTTCCGCTCATTCCTTGTGCTCCTCTTGATTCTTGTGCCGCGCGTCGCCCGTCGCCAGTTCGGCCAGCAGCCGCGCCGTCAGCGCGGGACCGATGAGAGCGGTGAGCTGGCGCACGAAGGCGCTCATCAATTCCTCATGCGCGGCGATCGCTTCCTTGCCGTCGGCCGCCGCCAGGTCCTGTTCGAGCGCGGCCAGCAGCAGGGCGCTGGACTTGCGCGCCGGATCCGTCGACAGCCACGGCCGCGGCGGCGCCAGCAGGCGCGTCGACCGGGTGAACAGCGCCACGAAGCCGCCTTCGCCGATCAGCGGCACCAGTTGCCGTCCCAGGCGCGACCAGGACTGGATCAGGGGTCCGGCATGGCTGGCACGGGCCGCGTCGGGCGTCAGGCCGGCGCCGGCCGGCTGCGCTCTGTTGTCGTCTTTATCCATGCGGGAGTGGCGTCGGGATTGTCATGCCATGCGGCGTGGCCTCGGCAGGCACGTCCGTCCAGTCATTATACAGTTTGCAGTCGATGTGACACTTTTAATAGAGTGTCAATACACAATTCCGTGCCGCATGATGCCGGCATCCGGTATGGACGTCGCGTTCGTCCGGGTAAAATCGCCAACCGAGGCCGACCCGGCCTCGTACCGACACCTCGACCACAGGACCTCCATGAAGCACACCCTGCTCGCCGCCGCCCTTGCGCTGTCTCCCCTGCTCGCTCCCCCCGCCGTCCATGCCGCCACGCCCGCGATCGCGAAGGCGGCCGGCAAGGCCGATGCCCGCCTCCAGGCCATTTACCGGGCCGAATGGCAATGGCGCCAGCAGCAGCGGCTCGCATGGGACGAGAACGAGCCGCGCGCGCCGGGTGCCGAACTGCCGCAGGTGGATGCGCGCACGCAGGCCGCGCGCCTCGCATGATGCCCACGATACACGTCATGTCATCGGGCAGACCGCGCGCTCTCAGCATCCTGCTATGCCTCAAGCTTGAACTCGCGGCTGCCCCGCCTTCTTGCTGCTGCCGTTGATCCCTCCTGATTCCATTTTCGACCTCGCCTCGGTGTCCGTGGAATCAGGCACCGGGCCAGTTGGCGTCAAAACAAATATGACATATCTACAACAATAATCGCTTACGTTGATTTATCCTCTAGCAATATTCGTTCTTTGCTACTATCGCTACGGTAAATTGCATATAAGAAAGCAATTCCGAGTTTTGCCGGCTCACACTTTTGTACGATCGTCAACGCTGTTGCACCGAAGAGGTTGTCCATGAATAAAGCAGGAACAAGACGTCAGTTTATGCAGGCGCTAGCCGCTTGCTTGGCTATGCCGGTCACGACCCTTGCCGCAAACGTCCCGCCGGCAGAACAGGCTACGCTGATCGACCAGTTCATCGCGGCCGGCAGCGCATTGCTCGGGATTAGCTTGGAAGACCGCGACTTAGCCCTTCCTTACATAGTATTGATGCGTAAGCAATTTTCCGAAGCCCAACTGCAGGCGTTCGTGGCCGCGAATGCGCCAGGCAAGTCGACCAGCGCACCCAACAGCAAGACCGGTCCTATCGAGCGTCAGGCGATGTTGTTGTGGCTGACGGGGCTCAGCGCAGAGAGTGCCGCCAACGCCGTCACCGTGGTGACCTATGCCCGTGCAGCGGTGTGGCAAGCGATGTCCTTCRCGAAACCGCCAGGCTGGTGCGGTGGCGAGTTCGGCTATTGGGCCGATCCACCCGCACCGCGCTGAGCGTATAGAACGAACTACCACATCGCGCGCCGGCTCCCGCCTTCGCACTCGCTTGATCGTTAGCAACGGAACACTATGAACAAACAGATTTCCTCGGACGTTCTCATCATCGGCGCAGGCGCGGTGGGCGGCATGCTGGCGTACCAGCTGGCCAAATCGCACATTAAAGTCAATCTGATCGAAGCTGGGCCGCGGATCGACCGT
This sequence comes from Massilia sp. P2_C2, assembly GCF_056404615.1. NCBI lineage: Bacteria > Pseudomonadati > Pseudomonadota > Betaproteobacteria > Burkholderiales > Oxalobacteraceae > Massilia > Massilia sp. P2_C2. The sequence continues at coordinate 4,152 of NZ_JBFUDR010000380.1, forward strand.
TTCCGCGCCGTGCAGCGCTTCTATGGCGCCCCCGAGAAGTCACCCAACGCGCCCTACGAATCCACCCGCCACGCGCCCCATCCGATGCGCAGCGACGACTACTATGTTCAGGCCGGACCCGATACGTTCAACGGCATGTTCCTGCGCGGCGTAGGCGGCACGTCCTGGCACTGGACCGGGTTTGCCGCGCGCTTTCGCCCGAATGATTTCAAGATGCAAAGCCGCTACGGGGTCGGGGTCGACTGGCCCATCAGCTACGAACAGCTGACGGGCTTTTACGAGACGATCGAAAAGGAATGGGGCGTGGCCGGCTTTCCCGAGTATCTGCACGGCTCGCCGCGCAGTACCAGCTTTCCGATGCCAGGCGTGCCCATGTCATACTCGGATACCCAGATCAAGAAGGCGGTGCATGGTCTTGGCTGGACGGTTGGACCATTCATCCACGCGCGTAATTCCATCGACTTCGACGGGCGCCCGCCCTGCTGTGGCAACGCCACCTGCGTGCCGATCTGCCCAATCGGCGCCAAGTACGACGGTAACGTACATGTGGGCAAAGCAGAAGCGGCCGGTGCCATGCTGACGGTCGATACCGTCGTCGAGAAAATCGTGGTCGGCAAGTCAGGTCGCATTACAGCGGTCAATTTCCGCAAGCCTGACGGGTCGACGGGCACCGCCGTCGCCAAGATCTACATTCTGTGCGCACACGCGATCGAATCGCCCAAGCTGCTGCTGATTTCGGCGCAGGAAAATGCTGCCAAGGGTGTGGCAAACAGCAGCGACACGGTCGGGCGCTACCTGCTCACTCAGGTCGACCTCGACACACGCGGCCTTGCAAAGCATCCATTGTATCCATATCGAGGGCCAACTACGACGGGCGGTATCATGGAATTTCGCGATGGTGACTTCCGCCGCGAATACGGTGCCGTCGGCAC
>NZ_JBFUDR010000381.1:0-5081 GCF_056404615.1 Massilia sp. P2_C2
GCGCCATGCACGATCTCGGCAAAGGGCACGCGCTCCAGCTTCAGGTCGATCTTGCCGCGCGTGATGCGCGACACTTCCATCAGGTCGTCGACGAGGCGCACCATCTGGCGCACCTGGCGCCCGACCATCTCGACGACACGGTCGGACTGGCGCCGGCCGTCCGGACGGCGCATCAGCTGCACGGCATTGCTGATCGGGGCCAGCGGGTTGCGCAATTCGTGGGCCAGGGTCGCCAGGAACTCGTCCTTGCGGCGATCGGCCTCCTTCAGCGCCTCCTCGGCCTGGACGGCCCCCGTGATGTCGAGCGAGATGCCGACGTAGCCACGGTGTTCTCCCTCGCCCGAATGCCAGGGCGAGACGTGGGATTCGAACCAGTGCCAGCTGCCGTCGCGCACCATCGTGTGGATGCGCTGGGTAAAGGCGCCGCGCATGCGGATGGCGTCGTACACGTCGCGCAGGTAGGCGTCCATGTCGTGCGGCCGCTTGATGCTCTTCCAGCCCCGGTTGCCCTGCTCCACTGCGGAACCGGGCAGCTGGACGTCCGTCACGCAACGCTGGTTCAGGTAGATGACGTTGCCGTCCGCGTCGAACTGGTAGACGAGCGCGGGCGAGGCGTCGGCCAGCGCGCGGAACCGGCCCTCGCTTTCGCGCAAGGCGTCCTCGGCGCGCTTGCGCACCGTGATGTCATGGAACAGGATCGCCACCCGCGGCACCTGGCGCCCGCCCACCGGGTAGACGAAGAAGTCGTACCAGCTGGCCAGCGGCTGCGAGAAACATTGCGAGCGGCTCGACACGCCCGTGCGCACGACCTGGGCGCAGGCATCCAACCAGCACGGCTCGTGCTCGGGACGCATGCGCAGGACGCCCGGGCCGACATAGGCGATGCTCGCCATGCGCACGGCGGCCGGGTTCGCTTCCGCGTAATCGAGGCCGACGGGCCGGCCGTCGTCGTCGAAGCGCACGGTCGCGAGCAGGAAGCCCTCGTCCATCGCCTCGAACAACATGCGGTAGCGGCGCTCGCTTTCGGCCAGCGCGGCCTGCGTGCGGCGGCGCTCGTCGACGTCGATGTGCATGCCGACCCACTTGCGGACGCTGCCGTCGCGGTTGAACAGCGGCGCGGCGCGCGCATTGGTCCAGCACCAACCGCCGGCCGCCGTCTGCACCCGGAACTCGGCGTTCAGCGGCCGCCGCGTGCCGACGGCCGCGCGCCATTCGCGCAGCGCGTAGGCACGGTCGTCCGGGTGCACGGCATCGATCCAGCCGACGCCCAGCGATTGCGCCTCGGGCTGTCCCGTGTACGCCGTCCAGCCGGCCGAGCCGGCGACGACGCGCCCGTGCGCATCCGTCTCCCACACGGTCTGTGCGAAGCCCTCGACCATCGCGCGGAAGCGCTCCTCGCTTTCCGCCAGGCGCGCTTCCGTTTCCTTGTTCTCGGTGACGTCGATGACGAACAGCACGCAGCGCGACTCCATGCCCGAGCCCCAGATGCGCGCAGGCGCGAACAGGCCCCACCAGCGGGTACCGTCCTTGCGCGTCATCTGCTTGGTGCAAGGCAGCGTGACGCCATGCTCCACCAGGTCGCGCAGCGCGCGCGCCGACACCTCCCGGAACTCGGGCGGCGTCATGTCGCGCCAGTTCGGCATGGCCTGCAGTTCGGCGCGCGTATAGCCCGTCATCCGCTCGAACGCCGCGTTGACGTCGCGCACGGTGCCGTCGATGTCGAAATACAGCACGCCGACGGTGCCGATGCTGAGGGTGGCGTCGATCAGGGCCTTGTGCTCGCGCAGCAGGCGCTCGGCCGCGCGGCTTTCCTCGACCTCGCGCTCCAGGTGCTCCTTGCTTTCGAGGACGGGACGCAGCCTTTCCTCCACCTTGCGCTCGATCCCGCCGCCGGCMTGGTGGGCGGCCGCGACGAACGGGGCGCAGGCGCGCAGCAGCCGCAGGTCGTCGAAGTCGAAGCGCGCGCCGCTGCCCTCGGCCAGCACGACGATCAACGCCCCGGCAGGAAAGCCGCGCACGCGCCAGGGCACGCCGAGGCATTCGCCCGGCGCCAGGCCGCTGGCGCGCACCGACGGGAACGCGGTGGCGGGGTGATCGAACAGGACGGCGCCGTCGGTCTGGATGGCGACGCCGCACGGACAGTCGTCCAGCGCCCAGCGCCCGCCCTGCGGTCCGGCCGGCGCACCGGAGACGACGCACCAGCGCAGCATGTCGCCGCCGTCCATCGGGCCCTGTTCGCGGCCCGCCCCCGCTTCGGACTCGGGCCCCTGCGGCGGCCCGGCAGCGCCCTCGCGCACTGCGACGACGACGGTGTCGGCGCCGCACAGCGCGCGCACGGCGTCGGCCAGGCGCTGCAGCGTGTCCTCGGGGGCATCGGCCAGGATCTGGGCCAGCCCGGCCAGCGCAGCGCTTTCCGCCGCCGGGTCGTGCATCGCGAGGTGCGCCGGGCGGCCGCGCAGGATCGCTTCCACGACGGCGTCGTCGCGGACTCCGGTCGGTGCGTCAGGTGTCGAGTCGGCCATGATTGTCGATTATTGGTTGCCTACGGCCTGCCACCCGAGATTACTTGACAATCCGATCACTGCCAACCGGATTTCAATCGTGCTCGCCACGTTTAACAATATTTAAAGAAATCCGCGCCGACGGGTAATGAAATCCTGCAGAGCCCGTCAAATGGCCTGATCTGCACGGCAAGACATGCAGCCCGCCATATAAAGGCGATCGTGATGACACGACGTGGCGCACCAAAGATTGCAATCACAAGCAATATAACAGGTACCGCCGCGCTCGCTACTCCACATTGGCAAAACGTTTTGTCTTGTTGCAAACYGGAAATATGTTATAGTCGACAACTCCTGCCGGGCGTTCCGCCGGCGCAACGTCAACGACCATGGTCCGTCCACTCATCGTCCGCTTCGCTCCGGCCGTCCTGGCCGGTCTGTTCGCCGCCGGCGCCGCGCGCGCCGGCGACACACCGGTCTATCGCTTCTCGCCGGTGAACCAGTACAACCTGCAGGTCTCGGCCGGTTTCTGGAACCCGATCATCGGTTACGTGTCGCGCAGGAGCGGGGTGCCGCTGGACCTCAAGCTGGGCCGCACGCAGGCCGACACGACCAGCTACGTGTTCGCGCGCGAGGTCGACTTCGCGTTCACGAATCACCTGTTCACCCCGGCGCGCGCGCGGATGGGCTGGACCGTGTTCGGCCGGCGCGACGGGCCGCCGCTGCAGGGACAGATCGTCGTGCCCGCCGATTCGCCCGTCCGCAGCCTCGCAGACCTGGCCGGCGCCCCCGTCGCCTTCCCGGGACCGGAAGCGGTCGTCGCCTACAAGGTGGCCTACGCGGAATTGTTGCGCCAGCACGTCCCCGTCAACGTCATTTTCGCGAGCAACATGGACGGTGCGTTCACCCAGCTGTTCGCCGGCAAGGTCAAGGCGGCTGGCGCGAATTCCAAGCTGGTGCAGCACTACAGCGGGCGCGAGCGCAAATCGTTCCGCGTGCTGTGGAGTTCGGAGCCGTTCACCGACCTGGCACTGATGGCCTCGCCGCGGGTGCCGGCCGACCAGGTGCATGCCGTCGCCCAGGCGTTCTTTGACATGGACAAGGATCCGGAAGGCCGCCGCATCCTCGCGGCCGCCGCGGCGCTCGTGCATGCCGCCGAGCCCCTGTCGTTCGTCGCCGCCAGCGACGCCGACTATGCCGGCTACCGCGCGTTCTACGCGGATGCGCCGCTGGCCGTGCGCTGACAGCCGCCGCGATGATGCCGCTCCGCCCATCCTTCCGTCCGCGGCCCCTACCGTCGCCAGCGGCGCTGCTGGCGCGCCTGTTGCCGCGTTCCCTCGTCGGCCGCGTGTTCACCGTGACCACCCTCACGCTGCTGCTGTCGATGGGCACGGGACTGGGACTGTTCTACCGCTACCAGTTCATGCAGCATATCGAAGAGACGCAGGACACCGCGATGACCCTCGTCGAGGTGGCCACGCAGACGATCGAGGACAGCGCCGTGATCGGCGACTACGACACGGTCAAGCGCACGCTGGGCCGGATGCTGCTGCAGTCGCCGTTCCGGCGCGCCGAGTTCATCGACGTGGCCGGCGGCGCGATCCGCGTCGACGCGCCACGTGTCACGCGCGGGCTGGCGCCCGCGTGGCTGACGACCCTCATCGCCGCCAAGCTGTACGACGTCAACCGCATCGCCACCGTGGGCGGCAAGGACTATGGCGTCGTGCGCCTGCAGTTCGACGCGGACAAGCTGGCCGCCCAGCTGTGGAACTTCGTGCTGGAAACGGCCGGGGTGGCGTTCGTCGTGCTGGTCGCGAGCCTGCTGCTGATGCGGACCCTCGTGCGCGGCTGGCTCGACAACCTGGGCCGCCTGCGCTCGTTCGAGAACGACGTGACGGCCGGCCGCATCACGGCGGAGGCGGCGCTGCTGGCCGACGCCCCGACCGAGATCCAGGAAGCGATCCGCGCCGTCAACCGCAGCGCTGCCAGCCTGCGCGACCAGTTCGGCCAGCGCATCGATTCGCTGATGAACTCCCTCGTGCAGCACAAGAGCGCGCTGGACCAGGCCGCGATCGTGTGCGAGGCCGACGCCGCCGGCATCATCAATGGCGTGAACGACCTGTTCGTGACGAGCAGCGGCTTCACCCGCCCCGAGGTCGTGGGCCAGCGCCTGGGCGACGTCGGCCGTCCGGCCGGCGCGCGCCTGCCCTGGCAGCCGTCCGACCGCGTATGGAATGGCGAAGTCGTGATCGCCGGGCGCCATGGCCGGCGCCACTGGTACCGCACCATCGTGCCGATGTTCGATGCCAGGGGCGCCGTCGAGCGCTATATCTGCATCGACATCGACATCACGGAGCGCAAGGATTTCGAGCGTGCCATCGTCGAGAACGCGCAGCGCCAGACCCTGATCGCGGAACTCGGGCGCAAGGCGCTGGCCGCGAACGACCTCGACGAACTGTTCCAGGACGCGGCCGATGCCGCCGCGCGCGGCCTCGGCGCGCCCTGCGCCGCGCTGTTCGAGGCCGTACAGGACGGCATGCTGCTGCGCGCGGGCGCCGGCCGGCTGGCCCAGGTCACGGG
>NZ_JBFUDR010000382.1:0-5041 GCF_056404615.1 Massilia sp. P2_C2
AGCCGATGATCGAGCGGCAGGGCCACCAGCTCGCCGTGGCCCTGCCGGACGAGCCGCTCGTCCTCGAGGCCGACCGCGTGCGGCTGACGCAGGTCTTCTCCAACCTGCTCAACAATGCCGCCAAATACACCGATACGGGCGGTCGCATCTGGTTCGACGTGCGCCGCGACGACGGCTACATCGTCGCCTCCGTGCGCGATACGGGTATCGGCATTCCGGCCGATGAGCTGCCGCGCGTGTTCGACATGTTCGCGCAGGCCCACCGCGCCATCGGGCGGGGGCAGGGCGGACTGGGCATCGGCCTGACGATGGTGCGCAGCCTCGTCGAGATGCATCGCGGCACCGTGGAAGCGCACAGTGCCGGATCGGGCCATGGCAGCGAATTCGTCGTGCGGCTGCCGCTCGCGCCCGCCGTCGAGGCCGACGCCGACGTCCCGCAACTGGGCCAGGCGCGCCCCGCCGCGCCATTCCACGGCCAGCGCATTCTCGTCGTGGACGACAATCGCGACGCGGCGGACACGCTAGGCCTGCTGCTGGAAGCGGACGGGGCCGACGTGCGCGTCGTGTATGACGGCCGCAGCGCGCTGGCGATGGCGGATGCGTTCCTGCCGACCAGTGTCTTGTTGGACATTGGCATGCCCGGCATGGATGGCTACGAGGTCGCGCGCCGCCTGCGCCAGGACGAGCGCTTCTCCGGCCTGCGCATCGCCGCGCTGACGGGCTGGGGGCAGGACGCCGACCGGCGCCAGACCCGCAACCGCGGCTTTTCCTATCATCTGACCAAGCCCGTCAGTATCGAGGACCTGCATCGGATTCTCACGTGAAAGGAAACCGGATGGCCTTTGTTGCGCCGATGAGATAGTAAGTTACAAAATTGTGACATGTGTAACGCTCATTTGGTTCCCGAATGTGCGTTGGCGAACATTAACGCCTGTACTCCCTGAGTAGACTGGAATCAACGTCAACGAATGTTGGGAGGCAGCGATGGCGTGGATTTCACAATTGGTCAGGTACCTCGGGGTACTGGGTGACCCCCGGCTGGCGCCGGAAACGATTTCGGACCTCCCACCGTTCGCGCTTCGCCAGACTCTGGAGATGCTATTGCGCAGCGGCTGGATGAAGACGTTCGAGTACGATGCCGCGGACGCATGGGTCGATTATGCGCGGGTGGACTTGCGCAGGGGGCGATCGAAACTGAGGCTCGAGTGGGACCAGGACAGCGGCGGCACCGTCGAGGGGCCGCGCGCGGTGCTCGCGCAATTACGGGTGTTGGATCCGTGGATTCATATGCGGCATGCGCACTGATGCCGATGCGTTTCACGTAGGGTGGGCACCCCCGTGCCCACGCGTAACGCCGGCATCACGCGAACGTCCGCGTGGGCACGGGGTGCCCACCCTACGGCTCATATGCGGCATGCGCATTAGAACCGCTCGTCGGCACCGAGGTAGCGCCACTGGCCCGGCGGCAACTCGCCGAGCTTGACGCGCCCGATGCGCACGCGCTTGAGGCCGATGACTTTAAGGCCGACCATGTCGCACATGCGGCGGATCTGGCGCTTGCGCCCTTCCTTCAGCGTGAAGCTGAGCTGGTCGTCGTTCTGCCAGCGCACCTTGGCCGGCAGCAGCGGCTTGCCGTCCATCCACAGGCCGTGGTTCAGCTTTTTCAGGTCGGCATCCGGCAGGCGTCCCGGCTTCGTGTATTGCACGCGCACGAGGTATTCCTTTTCGATCGAGGTATCCTCGCCGATCAGCTGTTTCGCGATACGGCCGTCCTGCGTCAGCACGAGCAGGCCGACGGAATCGATGTCCAGGCGCCCGGCTGGCACGAGGGATTTCAGCTGCGTCGGGTGGAATTGCTCGGGCGATGGGTCGTCCGCCCAGCGGTTTTCCGGCTTCACGAGCACGACGGCCGGCTTGTAGCCATCTTCGGCCTGGCCGCTGACATAGCCCACCGGCTTGTTCAGCAGCACCGTCACGCGGCGCGCCTGCTGGGCGGCCGCCTGGCGTTCGACCGTGATCTTCTGGTGCGGCAGCACCTTGCTGCCCAGTTCGGAGACCACCTGGCCATCGACGCGCACCCAGCCTTTCGCGATCCATTCATCGGCTTCGCGGCGGGAGCACAGGCCGAGTTCGGACATGCGTTTGGAGAGGCGGATCGGGTCGGTCATGATTCTTCAGATAAAAACGAATTGCAAACGGAACAATAAAAAACGCCCCCGCCGGGGCAGGGGCGGCGTGGATGGCCGGCGCGGTCAGATCTTCACCGCGTCCAGCAGTTCGGTCTCGAGCTGGACCTGCACGCGTTGGTTGCTGAGCGCCTGGCCGTCGATGAGGAACACGTCCTCGACGCGCTCGCCGAGGGTCATGATCTTCGCGGTGTGCAGGTTGATGCGGTAGCGCGCCAGCACGTTCGCGATCGAATACAGCAGGCCGTTGCGGTCGTTCGCTGCGATCGCCAGGACCCAGAACTGGCCGCGCTCGTCCGGCCGCATGTCGACGGTCGGCGTGATGGGGAAGCTGCGCGACATGCGCGACAGCCGGCCCCGCAGCGGCGGCGACAGGGGCTCCTGGTGCACGAGCACCTCGCACAGCTCGTGCTCGATCAGGTTGATGATGTCGCGGTAGCTGTTGGCGAAATGTTCGTCCGTGATGAGGAACGTGTCGAGCGCATAGCCGTCCTTCGTCGTGTGGATCTTGGCGTCGAGGATGGAAAAATTCTTGCGGTCGAAATAGCTGCAGATGCGTGCGAACAGGTCGGGCTGGTCCTTCACGAAGATCGTCACCTGCAGGCCTTCGCCGATCGGGGCCAGGCGCGATTTCACGACGGGCTTGTCGCGGCCCAGCTTGTCGTACAGGCAGCGCGTCTGCCAGGCGATGTCGGAGGCGTCGTGGCGCAGGAAATAGGCCATGTCGAGCTGCTTCCACAGGGCTTCGTGCGCGTCCGCCGCGAGGCCGAACAGGCGCAGCGTGGCCAATGCTTCCTGCTGGCGCGCGCGCAGCTCGCGGTCGGCCGACGGCGGCTCGCCGCCCAGCACGCGCAGAGTCATCTTGTACAGGTCTTCCAGCAGCTTGGCCTTCCACGCATTCCACACCTTCGGGCTCGTGCCGCGGATGTCGGCCACCGTCAGCAGGTACAGCGCCGTCAGGTGCCGTTCGTCGCGCACGAGATTGGCGAAAGCGCGGATCACGTCCGGATCCGACAGGTCCTGCTTCTGGGCGACCACGGACATCGTCAGATGGTGCTCGACGAGGAAGACGACCAGTTCCGAGTCCTCGGCGGAGAGGCCGTGGTCACGGCAGAATTCCAGTGCATCGACCTTGCCCAGCTCCGAGTGGTCGCCGCCGCGGCCCTTGGCGATGTCGTGGAACAGCGCAGCCACGTACAGCAGCCAGCGGTCGCGGAAGTTGGCGATCAGCTGGCTGCAGAACGGGTATTYGTGCGCGTGCTCCGTCATCGTGAAGCGGCGCATGTTCCGCACGACCATCATGATGTGCTGGTCGACCGTGTACACGTGGAACAGGTCGTGCTGCATCTGGCCGATGATGCGGCGGAAGTTCGGCAGGTAGCGGCCGAGGATGCCCATGTCGTTCATGCGGCGCAGCGCATGCACGAGGCCGGAGGGGGCCTGGAGCACGCGCAGGAACAGGGCGCGGTGCTGCGGGTTGGCGCGGAAAGCGTCGTCGATGAGGGTGCGGGCATGCCACAGGGCGCGCATCGTGCGTGCGGTCATGCCCTTGATGTCGCCACGTTCCGTCATCAGCACGAAGATTTCCAGCACGGCGCACGGCGACGCTTCGAACGTGTCGTCCGCGGCGATGTCGATGAAGCCGCCCACTTCGTTGAAGCGCGGGTTGATCGGCACCGCCTGCGACGGCGTGTGAAACAGGTGGGCCTCGATGTTCTGCAGCAGGATCGTGTTCAGCTGGGTCACGGTCTTCGCGGCCCAGTAATAACGCTGCATCAGGTATTCGCTGGCGCGGCGCGCTTCCAGGCCGGCGCCCGTCGACGTGAGGCCGAACGTTTCCGCGATCGCGGTCTGGACGTCGAACACGAGGCGGTCCTCGCGCCGGTTCGTCTGCAGGTGGAGGCGGATGCGGATGTCCTTGAAGGCGCGCTCCTTTTCCATCAGCTGGCGGGCTTCCTCGCGCGTGATGAGGCCGCGGATGGCGAGCTGGCTCCAGGAGTTCGCCAGGCCCGCCGCCTTCGCCACCCACAGGATCACCTGCAGGTCGCGCAGGGCGCCTGGGCTTTCCTTGACGTTCGGTTCCAGCGAGAACGGCGTGTATTCGTACTTGGCGTGGCGCAGGCGCATCTCGGCCGTCTTGGCCTGGAAGAAGGCCTGCGCGTCCATCGCCTCGTCGTAGCGGCGCTGCAGTTCGTCGAACAGGATCTGGCTGCCCGTCACGAGGCGGGCTTCCAGCAGGCTCGTCTGCACGGTGATGTCGGCCGCCGATTCCGTCATGCACTCGTCCACGGTGCGGATGCTGTGGCCGATCTCCAGGCCCAGGTCCCACAGCAGCTGGACGAAGTTTTCCAGCTTCGCCTGGCCGATGGCATCGGGCGCGGTGCCGAGCAGGATCAGCAGGTCGACGTCGGAGTTCGGGAACAGCTCGCCGCGGCCGAATCCGCCGACCCCCACGAGGGCGGCGTTCTGCGGCATGCCGGACGCGTGCCAGGCATCGGTCAGCACGCCGTCGACGCTGTGGCGCAGGCCGCGCAACAGTTTTTCCGGTTTGCCGTTCTCGCGGAACTCGGCGATGACGAGCTGGCGCTCGGCCTTCAGGCGCTGCTTGAGTTGCAGGGGAAGTTGCTGCGGGGCTGAGACGGTTGCGGTCGTGGTTGCGGTCGTCATGATGGTGTTACACGGTTCGGCGGTGGCGGGAAAACGGCCTGCGCCCGACACGGCGCGGCCGCGTGGATGATGGGTCAGGCCGCGACGGCATCCTTCGGCCGCACGATCGCCGGCGGCGGCGGCGTGCCGGCGGACGTCGTCAGCACCTCGTAGCCCGTCTCGGTGACGAGGATCATGTGTTCCCACTG